>CAZYQA010000059.1:0-10579 GCA_964649555.1 uncultured Muribaculaceae bacterium | reverse complement strand
ATCTCTATACTTAATCGCAGATGCAAAATCCAAATCTGCAGCACTTTTTTCCATCTGCTTTTTAGCATTCTCTATAGCTTTTTCAATCTCTTTCTTGCTCATATTCTTAATCTTCGGATCTTCAAGTAAAGATTGTTCCAACGCCTCTTTGTTATAATCAGAAGCACCTTTATCTCTTCCTAATACATTTCTTTCGGTCTTTAAAATCTGTTTAGGAACGATATTGTTTATTCTATTATACTCTTGTTGTTTTTCACGCCTTCTGTTGGTTTCATCAATAGTGCGTTTCATACTACCCGTTATAGTATCTGCATACATTATTACCACACCATTAATATTCCGTGCTGCACGCCCTGCCGTTTGTGTAAGAGCTGTTTCACTTCTTAAAAATCCCTCTTTATCGGCATCTAAGATAGCAACTAATGAAACTTGTGGCAAATCCAATCCCTCCCTTAAAAGGTTTACTCCAATTAATACGTCAAATCTACCCATTTGAAAATCCTCAATAATCTCAATTCTCTCCAAGGTATCCACATCTGAGTGTATATATCGGCATCTAATATCCATTTTTTGAAGATATTTGTCAAGCTCCTCAGCCATCCTTTTTGTAAGTGTTGTCACCAATACCCTCTCATCTTTTTCAACCCTAATTTGAATCTCCTCCAAAAGATCATCAATCTGATTTTTTGTTGGTCTGATAATGATAGGTGGCTCTAGTAGGCCTGTAGGGCGAACCACTTGCTCAACAATCATTCCCCCCGACCTCTCAAGTTCATAAGGGGCAGGTGTCGCGCTCACAAATACTGTTTGTTTACTCAAAGCTTCAAACTCGTCAAATTTCAAAGGTCTGTTATCCGCTGCTGCAGGTAATCTGAAACCATAATCGATTAATGTCTCCTTTCTGGATCTATCTCCGCCATACATTGCTCTGATCTGAGGAATTGTTACATGGCTTTCATCAATAAAAGTAACATAATTCTCAGGGAAATAATCCAATAAACAGAATGGTCTTGTTCCAGCTTCTCTACCATCAAAATATCTTGAGTAATTCTCAATGCCACTACAATAACCAATCTCTTTAATCATCTCAAGGTCATATTCAACTCTTTGCTTTAGCCTCTTAGCCTCAGCAGGTTTTCCAATCTCCATGAAGTAATTATATTGCTTCATCATATCATCCTGTATCAGGTGTACAGCACTTTTTGTCCTCTCTTTTGTGGTACTGAATATATTTGCAGGGTAGATAGAATACTCATCAAGCCTCTCAAGTGTAGCACCGGTTATGGGATCGAACAACTCTATCTCCTCAATCTCGTCTCCAAAAAATATAACTCTGCATCCTTGATCTCCATAAGCTAATGCAATATCAACAGCGTCACCCTTTACTCTGAAAGTACCTCTCTTAAACTCAATATCATTACGAGAGTATAAACTATCCACAAGAGAGTATAGAAAACGAGTTCTACTCACCATCTGCCCTCTCTTTATCGTAATTGTATTAGCATGGAAATCGGCAGGATTCCCGATACCATATAAGCAAGAGACACTTGAAACTACAATGACATCTTTTCTGCCCGAAAGTAATGCGCTAGAGCAGCTCAAACGGAGTTTCTCAATATTCTCATTAATACTTAAATCTTTCTCAATATATGTGTCTGTTACAGGCATATAAGCCTCAGGCTGATAATAATCATAATATGAAACGAAATACTCCACAGCGTTATCTGGGAAAAAAGATTTGAATTCTCCGTAAAGCTGTGCTGCAAGCGTTTTATTATGGCTCAATATCAAAGCAGGGCGTTGCAATCTTTCAATGGTGTTAGCCATTGTGAAAGTTTTCCCCGATCCGGTAACACCTAGTAAAGAGACAGCCGGTAAGCCTTGATTGATAGCTTCCACAATCTCTTTAATTGCACCCGGTTGATCTCCCGTAGGTTTATATGGTGACTGTAATCTAAAATCCATTTAAATAATCCTTTAATCCTTGTACTGTTTTCTTCATCATTAATGTTTGAAAAGCAGGTTCGATAATTTGTTCTTCATCCCAAAGATTGCTCATAAAAAGTGTCTCTACAAGTACACTTGGAAACTCAGTAGCAGAGTTTAATGTGAAATTAAAGTTACCTACCAATCCAAAATTTTGTACCCCTTCTATCTCTAATAGTCTTGGTAAAATAGCTTCTGCCAGCTCTTTATGCTCAATATGTTTGTAATAGGTACTTGTACCCCCTGTCTTAAGAGGGTTTCCTCCGGCATTACAATGGATAGAAATTAATAAATCAATATTTTCAGCCTTAAATTTATTTAGCCTTTCAGTATTATTTACCACATTATCATCGCTCTCTCTACTCATTACCACTGTTGCTCCCTCTTTCTCAAGTAACTCTTTCAAAATGTAAGCCATAGATAGGTTTTGATCCTTTTCTTTATGCCCTGCTGCTCCAATAGCTCCATTACCATAATTTCCGCCATGCCCTGCATCAACTCCAATTTTTAAACCTTTGATTCTATTTTTTACATTTGGGGCTAATTGAGCAGGGATATGTTTAATGTCAATAACTAAATTGTTTTTATTGTAATCAACCGAGTATCCCCATTTAGCATTCTCATTTAAGTTGATAATAAGTTGTGTAATATCAGAATCAATACCTTTGATATCAACATTTTCAATAACCCCGTAAGGTGGCCTTTGAGTTATCCAGTTTGAATTGCATTGCACTCCAAAAAGATCTATAATAATTCTATTAGGTTTCACCTCCTGTTTTACGGTGTATGCTCTCTTATCTCCAAGTGAAATGCTTATTCTGTCAGATTTTCCACTGTTTATTACACTCCACGATCCTGATAGAGTAGGAGCCATTTCAAAATTCTCATTCGCTTGGGGCTGGTATGCTTCCACCACTTCTTTGGGAATGAATGAATATCTGTTTTCGCTAAGTTGTACTTTATACAGATTTTTTGTTTCACCTATCACCTGTAATTTTATCCCCTCTGCAAGATAATTTATCTTTGCTCCCCCAAGCCTGTCTGTCCCATTACCATAATTCAGATATGCACCCTTTTTCGTTTTTACAATAAATGATGCAGGTGAGATCTTTGGCTCATCTGTAGCAGTAGCTGTTTTAGGGATATTATTATAAAATACTGATAAATTAATCTCCTCTTTATTCCCATTTTTATCAAAAGAAACCACATTGATAATATTATCTCCCTTTTGCAAAAATACCTCTTTGCCAAAAGTACCTGTCTTATAAACATGAACTTTATCACCGTTTACAGTTGCTATGTTTTTTGGGTTGGTAACACCAACAATCACATGAGAGCTAGTATAAACTGTGTCCACATTACCTTTGGCAATTTTTAAATCTTGTCCGTTTGTTTGTGATGAAAATAGTAGAGCAGTTATAGTACCTGCAATAAGTTTGGAATAGTTAGTCATAATATGTGCTTTAAAATAATGCCCGTGAATTGCATAAGCAAACTCCGGGCATAAATCTTATAATTTATTTTATAATTTATTTACCGGTGAGTTTATCTAATGATAGTTTTACTAAATCTTTAACTTTCTCTTTGTAATCCGGCATTGCCCCTTTATGGTATCTGTTTGCAATAATACAACAAACCGTACCCGCTTTATGCCCAAGTTTCTTGGATAGGGCAGCTAATGCAGAGCCTTCCATCTCAAAGTTGGTGATCTTATGATCTTTGAATCTGAATTGCTCAAATTGCTCAATCATATCCGGCATAGCAAGAGGAATCCTTAAAACTCTCCCTTGTGGCCCATAAAAACCGCAAGCAGAAATAGTTACCCCTTTTAATGTAGAATCTGCAAAAAGATCTGCAAGCTCTTTACTAGCTTCAATAAAATATGGAGCAGGTAAATATTTATTCCAACCCACAGATTCAACAAAAGCTTTCTCCATATCTGGGATAGTTACCTCCTCTCTATCTGCGTACCAGTTCATTAAACCATCACAACCAACAGAAATATTAGAGAAAACAAATGAACCCACAGGAATTTCAGGCTGAATTGCTCCCGATGTTCCCACTCTTAAAAGAGTAAGTGATTTTTTATTCTCTTTAATTGTTCTTGTTTGAAAATCTATATTTGCAAGAGCATCAAGCTCATTCACTACAATATCGATATTATCCGTACCCATACCGGTAGATAAAACAGTTACTCTTTTACCATTATATCTTCCCGTAATTGAAATAATCTCTCTCGATGCTCTTCTGAATTCCTGAGATTCAAAGAAAGATGCTACCATATCAACTCTTCCCGGATCCCCTACAAGGATTACCGTATCAGCCAACTCCTCTGGCTTTAAATGAAGATGAAATATTGTTCCGTCGCTATTTAGAATCAATTCCGACGCCCCTATCTTTTCCATATATATATCATTTAAAATTAAACATCAAAATTAATCAATTTATCTTTGATTTTGTTTATTTTTGCAACCATTACTAAAAAAATAAATTATGATTCAAAGAATACAGACCTTTTATTTGTTTATTACATCAGCATTAATGTTCTCGTTGTTTTTCTCTAATTTTGTAATTATAGACAATTCACCTATACAATATGTTGAGTATTTACCATTTTTAATATTCACTATTGCTACTTTTGCACTAAGTTTTATCGCAATTTTTCTATTCAAAAATAGAATGTTGCAAATGCGTTTATGCGTTTTTAATATGATATTGCTTATTGCATTTCAGGTTTGGGTAGTTATTGCTATCTCGAATTTACAAGGTGAATCAACTTTTTCAATAAGTGCTGTTTTCCCAATCATATCAGGAATCCTTGTATTTTTAGCTTTCAGAGGCATAGGAAAAGATGAGGCACTTGTGCAATCTGTACACTCTCTAAGAAAGATACACAAGAATAGAAAAAGATAAACTATTGCGCTTTCCAAGCGAGCTAGGTCACCTAGCTTTTGGAAAGCGCAACTTTTTTACTCCTCTTTTAAGCAATACTTCTTAATAACACTATAAGCATCCTCAACTCCAAGTTCTCCCGCTTTGCTCAAATCTATACATCCTTTCTCTCTATCTTTCAGGTAAATCAGTACAAGCCCTCTGTTATAAAATGCTTCACCCAGAAATGGGTATAGCTCAATGGCTTTACTGTATTGATTAATAGACTCAGGCAGATCATTTGATAAACAATACAAGTTACCTAAGTTGTAATATGTGTATGGTAGCTTAGGCATTAGCTCTGCTGCCCTTTTCATATCATGTATAGAAGAGGTATAATCGTAGCTTTTATATGATTGTTCTTGTACTCTGGCTCTTGCAGCTCCTGTATTATCAAGTGTAAGTATCTGGACATTATTCTCCATTGATGAGATAAAATCTATCATCTCTGCTTGCAAAGCTCCTCTATTAATATAAAAGAATGTTTGCTCCTTATCATTATTAATAGCTTTGTCATAATATGAAAGTGCCGAATTATATTGGCTCTTTTCCCCCTCAATCACCGCATAAGCAAACATTAATTTACTATTTTCAGATTTGTTGCTTGAGATCTCACTCTTGATTTTGCTCTCTAAATAATCAGTTTCCAAGTGATCTCTCTTTTTGATAGATGTAAGCTCCATAGGAATAGATAATTCAGCTATAAATTTCTCAAGATCTTTGTTCTCATAAAGATGTTCAAGAGCCATGAGCTGTTTGCTCTCTTGTGCGATATTAAATTTAAATAGAGGTTTAAGTCTGATATCTACATCCCTATGTTGTAGTAACTCATTATTGAAATCCTTTTTAGCAAAATCTGCATCCAAAGCGAGTAATCCATCATATTTTTTAGTTGTATCTGCAAAGATAGCCATTCCCACAGAATCACCTGTTTTTGCCTGATACTCTCTCACTTTACTTTGCGCAATCTGAGCATCCTGCTTTGCCGAGTTATATTGCCCCAACATATTTTTTACATAAGAGCGGTTCATATAAGCCTTTGCAAAATCCGGATATAGATTGATAGCCTGAGAATAATCATTCATAGCCTCTCTATAATTTTTAAGATCGAGATATACACCCGCTCTATTGAAGTATGCAAGCACATTATTAGGGTTTACAGCTATAACTCTGTCATAATCATCAAGAGCATTATTGTAATCACCTATATGTGCTCTGATAAGTGCCCTGTTATAAAGGGTAAGTGCATTTCCGGGATCTTGTTCGAGTACTTTATTAAGATCTGATAGTGCACCATTTATATCCATTTTATTATATCTGATAAGAGCTCTGTTAAAATAAGCAAAAGTGTTTAGAGTATCCAATTTAATAGCATTATCAAGATCTTTAATAGCATCATCAAGATTCTCTTGCATTGCAAATAGTCTGGAGCGTCTGATATACCCCTCAGGATCAAAAGTGTTTATCTTGATAGCTTTGTTGTAATCATCCAAAGCCTTTAATGTATCCCCCATATATAAGAAGCAAGCTCCTCTGTTGAGGTAAGCATCTGCAACTTTGGGCTCAGATCTTATAAACCTGTTAAAATCCGATACGGCTTTTTCAAATTGCTGAGATAAGAAATATGTTACACCACGGCTGAAATAAAGCCCTGTATAGCTAGGACGCAAATCCACAGCTTCAGCAAGATCTTTTAAGGCCATATCATATTTGCCAATTCGGCTGAGTGTGATTGCTCTGTAGTGATATGCAGGGGTGTAGATAGGGTTTAATCTGAGCGATTTGTTAAAATCTTTCTCTGCACCTAAAAAATCACCTAAGTTATATTTTGCAATACCTCTGAAAAAGTAAGCATCATACAAAGTGCTATCTAACCTTGAAAGGATATTGAAATTCTCAATAGCAGCTGAGTATTTTCCGTCAATGAGCATTTGTCTGCCTCTGTTGAAAAATTGATCAATATCATATTGCGCAAAAACCGTGATTGATATAAAAATCGATATTATTAAGCTAAAAAGTCTTCTGTTCATTGTGGAATGTTTATCAAGTGCGTTTAATGTTATAACTAATTTTGTGCCGTTTTTTTCTTAAGCCAATCGGGGCGGGGGATAAGGTTCATCATATTTTGGATATCAGATGTTCTCCGATTTAAATATGGAGTAAGGGCATTTGCTCTCCTTTTAATGGGGTTGGGTAAACATGCTGCGATTGCGGCAGATTGCCTTCCCGATAATTTGGAAGCTCTTGTTTGGAATAATTGCTCTGCAGCAGCCTCTGCTCCATATATTCCTTTGCCCATCTCCGCAACATTCAGGTATACCTCCATAATCCTCTCTTTTCCCCAGATTAATTCAATTAAAAGTGTAAAATATGCTTCAAAACCCTTTCTAATCCAGGATTTTGATGGGATTAAAAAGACATTTTTAGCGGTTTGCTGAGAAATCGTACTTGCACCACGCATCCTCTTACCCCTGCTTTTCTCATCAATAGCATTATCTATCTCAACCCAGTCAAATCCATTGTGTTGTAAAAATCTGGTATCTTCACTTGCCATTACTGCCATAGCTAAGTTGGGGGAGATACTGCTTAATGGTTTCCAAGTTTTATATGTTGTAAAATCTTTATTGCCAATATTTTCTACGCTCCTTATAATCATTAAAGGAGTGAAATATACAGGAACCCATTTTAGTAAAGTTACCCATAAAACGGTAATGGCAATAAACCCAAGCGGGATATAAATAAAAAGAGTTTTTAACACTCTCTTAAATAAACTCTGTTTTTTTGAACCTTTATTCTTAACCATTAAAAAAATGTCTATTTTTGCAAAGATAACAAATACCAATTAACTAATCTATTGTGAAGCTCATCCGTTTCTCCATTTTTTTTATTTTATTATTGGGAATCTTCAGTATTGCAGATGCCCAAGTGCATTCGTCTGCTGCAAATGAATATCATATAGGCATACAAAACAAGAAAGATATAATTAATGTTTTAATCTCTGAAAATGGGGGAGGTAGAGCATCAGGAACAGAAGGGATCGATTATATAAAAAAATATATTGAAAAAGAGTTCATTAATGCAGGGTTAAGGAAGTGGAGGGGAGAGTATATTCATAGTTTCCCCATATATGTACCAAAAGGGGAGAGGAATGATGAAATTAATATAATAGGCAATAATGTTGTGGGATATTTACCTTCTCAAACTAAAAATAGTGATTATATAGTGATTGGTGCGCATTATGATCACATGGGGACATTAAATGAAAGTATTTATCCGGGTGCTGATGATAATGCATCGGGAATTGCAGTCTTAATTGAGTTAGCGCAAATATTCTCTCAGATATGGAAAAATGGAGAGCTGAATAAAAATGTTGTCTTTGTAGCATTCGACGGAAATAACCACAATAATGCAGGGAGTAAGTATTTTGCCGCTGATTTTGGGCACCCTTTCAATAAGATACAATGTATGATAAATATTGATCAGATAGGGAGTTCTTTATCAGCACCGGGGGAGAATAAAGATTATTTGCTGGTGCTGGGGCTCAATAAGTTGGATAAATGGAGCAGGGAGCAACTATATTTCTTTAATTCAAATACAGAGCGCCCTCTCAATCTAGATATAGATTCAACATACTATGGAAGCGAATCTTTTTATAAAATATTCTATGGTTTGTCAGACCAAAGTTCATTTACAGAAAAAAATATCCCCTCCGTACTATTCACATCGGGTATAACCCATGTGACTAATAGAGAAGGGGATAATATATCGATTATTGATTTTCCTCTATTGGATAAGCGTACAAAGCTTATATATAGATTTATATATCAATTGGTGAGCAAGCCTTAAATGCATTTAATACCGTAGCAACTATCGGAGCCTAATTTCTCTTCAATTCTTATCAATTGATTATATTTTGCCATTCTGTCCGATCTGCTCATTGAGCCTGTTTTAATTTGTCCCGAATTGGTAGCAACTGCAATATCTGCAATAGTATTATCCTCTGTTTCGCCGGAGCGGTGAGAGATAATAGTTGTAAATTTATTCCTTTGAGCAAGTTCTACAGCATCAAAAGTCTCTGTCAAAGTACCAATTTGATTCACTTTTATAAGGATAGAATTTGCACAATGCTCTTTTATACCCCTTTCGAGATATTTTACATTAGTTACAAAAAGATCATCCCCAACTAATTGGCATCTCTTACCTAATCTCTCTGTAAGCAGTTTCCAGCCTGCCCAATCCCCTTCATCCATACCATCCTCAATAGAATCGATAGGGAATTTGCTGATTAATTGTTCAAGATAATCCACTTGTTGTGCGCTGGTACGTTTTGCAGCACTTGCCCCCTCAAATTTAGTATAATCATATACGCCATCTTTATAAAATTCGGAAGCAGCACAATCCAATGCAATGGTAATATCTTTTCCCGGCTTGTACCCGCAATTCTCTATCGCTTTTATTACAAAGTTCAAAGCATCCTCGGCATTCTTAAACTTAGGTGCAAAACCACCCTCGTCACCTACAGCTGTACTAAGGCCAGCATCATGAATAATCTTTTTAAGATTGTGGAACACATTTGCACCCATCATAATAGCCTCTTTTTCTGATTTAGCTCCGATAGGGCGAATCATAAACTCTTGGAAAGCTATAGGAGCATCCGAGTGAGAACCTCCATTAATAATATTCATCATAGGGACAGGTAAAATATGAGCATTTGTACCCCCTAAATATCTGAATAATGGCATTTGAAGATGATCTGCAGCAGCTTTTGCAACAGCCATAGAGACACCTAAAATAGCATTCGCACCTAGTTTGGCTTTATTAGGGGTACCATCCAATTTCAACATCATTCTATCTATTCCCCTTTGATCCATTGCGCACATACCAATAAGTGCATCAGCAATAATAGTGTTTACGTTAGCAACAGCTTTATCAACACTTTTACCTCCAAATTTCTTTGGATCTCCATCTCTAAGCTCTAAAGCCTCATTAGCTCCGGTAGAGGCGCCGCTAGGTACACTTGCTCTTCCGAATGAACCGTCAACCAAAGTAACATCCACCTCTATGGTAGGGTTACCTCTAGAATCAATAATCTCTCTTGCAAAAATTTTACTAATTTCCATAATATTGTGATTTAATTTTATTAGAGAACAAATATTATGGAATAATGGTTTTATTATTTTAAATAATAATCAACACTTGTGACCACCCTAATCTTTTTAATATAAGGAGTATTCTGATCTTTATCTGTAATTGAGAATTGCCCTTGCGAAGCAGTTTTTATTTTTCCAACCTTGCTTTTTGAATCTTCTGCAAACTTGATTGCAGCCTCTCTTGCATTAGCTGTTGCCTCTTGAATCATCTGAGGTTTAATATCATTTAATCCTGTATAGCCATAAGTGATCTGATAGTTATAATCATTTACAATAGCCACCCCTTTAGCTAAAAGATCGGCTTGTTTAGTAATAATATCTCTCACTTGCTGCACCTTATCAGAAGAAACTGTAACAACAGAGGTTACAATATATCTATATTTTCTATCGATGTTCGAATATTGATCGGCTTGCAAATCATTTACCAACGGAGCACTCGTGTAAATATCAGAATCGCTCAACCCATTTGATTTAAGGAAGCTAATGATTGTAGCATTGGTTTGATTAATCTC
>CAZYQA010000058.1:0-10719 GCA_964649555.1 uncultured Muribaculaceae bacterium | reverse complement strand
TTGATAAAATTTTATCTTTATCCGCCCCTATATATATAGCTTTTGGTACAAATGACTTAAAATCTATCACTTGCTTTTATTTACCAATATATTTAGAATTAAATAATAAGCCATATTATATAAAACCGTATGTAGGTTTAGGTCATAATTTTGAAGAGGTTAATAATGAAGGGGTATCAGACTTTGAGAATATGCATTGGAATACAGTTGTATTTGATTTTATTAATTGGTATGAAAATTCAAAATGATCCACAAATGATTTATAAATAAAAAAAACCTGCCCAGATAATGAGCAGGTTATTAAGTAGTTAGTGGAGATGGGCGGACTCGAACCGCCGTCCAAACAAACCATCAAACAGCTTTCTACACGCTTAGTTTGCCTTTAATTGTCGGGAAGAAACTGCCGGTAAACGGGCTATTTAATCCGTATTCTCTGAGTCTTGAGGTGCTTTAGAGAAGTCCACACCAGCATCTGATTTGAATGATACCCCATATGCCACATCATAATCAGCTTAAAGCTGCGGCGGGATACTTGTCGCTGTGGCAACCTAGGCCACTGCGATTAAGCCATTAAGCTTTGCTTAATTAGGCTGCAAGTGCGTAATTATTGTTGCCAGATAAAGGCTTGAAAGTTGTGATTTACGAGACCCCTAACAACGCTCGACGTGCTTACTGATCAATTAATCTGCTGTCAAAACCAAAACATCCCCTAATTGAAAAGTTTTGCAAAGGTAATAAAAGTATTCCATATTTTATTTAACTTTACAGACTAAATATTAATAGTCATATATGAATGTAGCTGTTGTTGGTACCGGATACGTAGGTCTTGTTTCCGGAACATGTTTTGCCCAGATGGGAGTAAATGTAACTTGTATTGATATTAACGAGGAGAAAATTAATAATCTTAATAAAGGGATTATCCCAATTTACGAACCGGGGCTTGATGAGCTTATTAAGAAAAACGTGGAGGATGGTAGATTACATTTTTCAACTTCATTAAAAGATACTTTAAATAATAGCGAAATTGTGTTTATTGCTGTGGGTACCCCTCCGGGCGAGGATGGTAGTGCAGATCTTAAATATGTGTTGGAGGTTGCAAGGGAGTTTGGCAGGAATATAAAAAAATATACTCTTTTGGTTACAAAAAGTACTGTTCCGATTGGGACATCTCAGAAAGTAAAAGCGGCAGTGGAAGAGGAGTTGGCTAAAAGGGGAGCGAATGTAACTTTTGATGTTGCGTCAAATCCTGAATTTTTGAAAGAGGGGAGCGCGATCAAAGATTTTATGAGCCCTGATAGAATTGTTGTGGGGGTAGATTCGGATAAGGCTAAAAATCTGATGGAGAGGCTTTATAAGCCGTTTCAGCTCACCAATTACAGAGTAATTATTATGGACATATTCTCTGCGGAGATGACAAAATATGCTGCTAATGCAATGTTAGCTACAAGAATTAGTTTTATGAATGAGCTTGCCGGGCTATGTGAGCTTACAGGAGCTAATATTGATATGGTGCGTGCTGGTATCTCTACAGATACTCGTATAGGGAGTAAATTTCTATATCCCGGTTGCGGATATGGAGGATCATGTTTTCCTAAAGATGTAAAGGCGCTTGTAAAGACAGGGGAGGAGCATAATTATAAAATGGAGATTATATCCTCTGTTGAGAATGTAAATGAAAGGCAAAAAAAGGTGGTTTTCAATAAACTAAAAAATGCTTTTAATGGAGATCTTAAAGGCAAAACAATAGCTCTCTGGGGGTTGTCATTTAAGCCTGAAACTGATGATATGCGAGAGGCCACATCTGTTGTTACAGCTAACTTATTATTAGAAGCCGGAGCAAAAGTAAAAGTCTTTGATCCTGTGGCAATGGAGGAGTCTAAAAAACACCATTTAGGGGAGAGGGTTACTTATTGTGGTAATATATATGATGCTGCGCAAGATGCCGACGCAATTGCTTTAATTACCGAATGGAAGCAATTCAGGCTGGTGAATTGGAATAATATTAAGGAGCTTATGAATGGCAATGTGATTGTTGACGGTAGAAATATCTATACTCAACAAGAATTAGAGGCTCTTGATTTCCAATTTTACTCTATCGGTAAATAGGGGCGATATTTTCTCCTATTGCAACCATAAGTGAGTAGTAGGAGATCTGACACTGAATCTGCTCTTGTAGATACATCAATTGGCTATTTATAGCATTTGTAGAGCTTGTCAGAAGTTCCAAATTTGTAATTGCGCCAGCGCTATAGTTTACAATTGCTTGTTTATAAGCCTTTTCACTCACAGCAGCTTGCACGGCAAGTTGCTCTTTTTTTGCAATAGCAGAAATCAGAGATAAGTAATTATTCGCAACATCGCTTGTGATCTGTTTTTTCGCAAGCTCCAGAGAGTATTCAGCTTGCGAAGTTTGAATTTTTGCAAGTCTCTTCTCCTTATTATATTTTCCACCCTCAATAATTGGAACAGCCAAAGATGCTCCCACCGAGTAATTAAACTTCAGATCATTGATTAATGGAGCATATCCTGTTTTTACACCCGTCTGAGCTTGTGCCGATAGGGTAGGGTTAATATTACGGTTCTGTATCTTTTCCTCCAACTGTGCGGAGCTTAGTTGATTATACATTATTTTCATCTCAGTTCTATTCTCCAGGGCAAAATCAATCAGAGAATCCAATGATGGAAAATAAAGATTACTCATCAAATCATAATCCAGCTTTGTAGCATCATTTACCTTAGATCCTATATAAAGAGATAATGTTACATACTGTTTCTCTTTGCTGGTATTGAGGGCGATAAGTTCTGTTTTGACGCTATTAAACTCTGCGCTGGTATTCAGGTAATCGAAGCTAGTGGCAGATCCTGTATTTTTTTTG
Organism: uncultured Muribaculaceae bacterium; assembly: GCA_964649555.1. Lineage (GTDB taxonomy): Bacteria > Bacteroidota > Bacteroidia > Bacteroidales > UBA932 > Egerieousia. Next base: position 7,843 of record CAZYQA010000058.1, on the reverse strand, counting down.
ATCTCTTCTTGCGAAAGCATCTTTGCATAATCTTCCAGTTGCTTCTCTTTCACATTAATGGAGTGCCTTGCATAGGCAGTCATATAATATGTCTGAAGTGTTTGTAAAGCAAGGTTTTGTATTGTTTGCTCTCTCTTTAATTGAGCCATCTCTTCCTGTAGTAATGCTTTTTCGGTAGCGGGTTTATTTTTCCCAAAATCCCAGAGTAATTGAGTTAATGTTACCCCCATATTAGCATTATGATTAGAGCTTATATGGATATTTTGTCCGCCCATATTTAGGTCAGAGGTGGGTTCTGCCCACATATATGATAAATCTGCCTGAATAGTGGGAGTATATATAGATTTAGTTATCTGAGTGCTAATTTGGGCAGATTCTATACTTGCATTTGCCTGCATTAATGTAGGATAACTTTGTAATGCCATGCTCACTGCTTTATCGGGAGATAATATGTTTTCTTGGCATATACCAGTTTGAATACAGCTATATAGTGTTATAAATAAAATGATTATCTTCTTCATAACTTAATTTTTTTGAGGTTTTTTAATTACTAAAAATAGAACAGGGATAATAGATATTAGTGTAATTATCATCGCAATAAGGAAATCATCATTTATCCCTGTGATATATGCTTGTTTATCCAGCCATTCAACTATATAAGATCTTGCCATAGAGTTACTTTGAGCATGCGCCTGAGCTCCTGTATGGGAGTAAAAATATGACAAATTTTCTATCGTTTTATTATATTGCTCACCTGTATAATTTATTGTTTGGGAATACATTTCTGAATGATAATTCCTTCTCACAGCAAGCAAATAAGTAAGAAAAGCGACACCAACACTACCTCCAACTTGCCTTACAATATTTGATATACTGGATGCTTGAGCCATTTTTAGGTTTGATATTCCAAATAAAGAAACGGCAAGTAAGGCAGGAAAAACAATTGCCATTCCAACTCCTCTGAATATGAGGCTCTTCATTATGTATAATTTGTCTGTCTGTAAAGAAAAATTACTACTTAAATGGAAGCTGTATCCTAATATAAGTAATCCTAAAACTATTACAATTCTGGCATCAATATATTTTATTATTCTACCCGATATAGGTGATGCAAATGCTTGAATTAATCCCACAGGCAGGAAACATAAGCCCGCTTCAAGAGCCGAATAACCTAGATTATCCTGCATATATATTGGAATCAAAAACGTGCTTCCAAACATACCTATCGCAAAAATGAATATTACAAAATTTGCAAGACTGAAATTTCTATCTTTAAATAGAGTAAGATCAATCAATGGATTCTTTACATTTAATTCAATAATAATAAAGGCAATAAATGTGACAGCCGATAGCCATATACACCCCATCACAACAGGGCTTTGCCACCCATCAGGATTAGTAGATGAATTTACTTGTGATAAGCCATACAGGAAAACAGGTAAAAAGATGATTGATGTAATAAATCCGGGAACATCCAGTTTGAGCTTGCTTTCAAGTTTGATACTTTGCTGAACAATTGAAGTAAAGAAAATACTAAAAATTCCTATCGGGACATTAATGAAAAATATATAGTTCCAATTGAAACTATCTACAAGATAGCCTCCAATTGTAGGGCCGAATGATACTGATGCTGCTGTGGATATAGACCAAAAGCCGAGAGCCATACCTCTCTCCTGGGGGGGGAAAGCTGTAGTGATTATTGATAACCCAACAGGCATAAGCATACCACCTCCAACACCCTCAACAATACGCCAAAATATCAGCATTTCTATTGTGCTGGAATTACCACACATAAAAGAGCCGAAAGAGAAGAATGACAATGATACTATGAATACATTTTTATATCCGAATCTATTTGAGAGCCATCCTGTGGCAGCAAGAACTGCTGCCATAGAGAGCATATAGCCTGTCAATACCCATTCAGCTTTATTTATAGAGGTGCCCAGATTTCCCATAATAGATGGTAGCGCAACATTTACAACGGTGGTATCGAGTACTACCATAAATGTTGTGATCATCACATTTATAAGGATAATCCATTTATAAAACGGAGAGTTAGCCAAAGAATCTGCTCTGCTAGCCATAAGCTATTTTTTTACGATCTTAACATTTGCACTCATTCCGGATACCAATTTGAGGTTTGCTTTCTCCTTAGAATCACCTTCAACACTATCTATCGATATTTTTAATGGAATCCTTTGTGTCACTTTTGTAAAGTTACCTTGTGCATTATTTGCCGGAACTAATGCAAATTCAGAGGCTGCATTATCTCCTATGTAAAATATTTTGCCATGGAATTTTAATCTTTTGTAAGCATCAAGAGTAAAAATAACATCTTGCCCTAGAAATATTTTGCTAAATTTTGTCTCTTCCAAATATACGGCTACCCAAATATCTTTACCTTTATTAAGAGTAAACATTGTTTCACCTGCATTTATCATATCTCCTGCCAAATACCAACGTTTGCCTATTACTCCATCGGCAGGGGAATATACTCTATAATATGATAAATCTGTCTCCATAGTTTCAACATTTGCCTGCGAAGCCTGAGCCGACATTCTGGTTGCCTCTATGTTTGCCTTTACAGATGAGATTCTGTTTTTAGCAATCTCAGTTTGCAGTTTTGCAGCTTTCCAGCTCTCTTGTATATTTTGAAAACTCTCTTGTGGAATAACATCCGATTCATATTGCTTCAGTGCTCTGTCATAATTTGTCTTACTCAATTGCTCCTGAATCAAGGCTACCTCATAATCTTTCTGTGCCTGAACAAGATTTGTTTGAGCCACTGCAATCTCGGCATTTAACTGCTCATATTGAGCTATTGCACCTTGCTTTCTAGATACCATAGATGCGCTCTCAATATCAAATAGCGGATCCCCCATTTTTACAGAATCCCCTGCATCTACATACAATTTTGTAACAAGCCCTGTTACTTGGGGGGCTACATCAATTCTATAAGAGTCTAAATTTGCATCATCAGTAGATATATATTTATTATAATCTATCCACCAAATTACAGCAGCAGCAACAGCAGCCGCGCAAATAATGATTATAAAGATAAATTTACCCTTACCTTTTTTCGGTTGTTCTGTATTATTATCGCCCATAATGTTAAATGTTGTATGAAATTATAACAAGGATTTGGATGAATTGTTTGTTGAGAGAAGTAATCAAGTTTGTTAGTTAATATATATAAATCAGTATATTTGTAACAAATTGATAAATCTATGAAAACATCACATTACATCAAGGCGATATTTATAATTTTTATTGCTATATGTATAAGCTCTTGTAAACGAGATGAGAATCCTCCACTTACAGGAATAACAAATCAGAGTTGGCAAGAGGGTACCCCACTTGAAATAATATCGGGGAAAGAATTATCGGTAAATTTTTCTGCTGAAAATGAATGGACGGCTCAGGCAGATGCGGAGTGGTGTTTATTGCTTGATGAATCAGGAATGGCTGGGCAAAATACGTTACGTATTTTTGTTACTACCACTACAACTGAAAAGCGAACAGCTAATATTAAAATTCAAGTGAAGGGATATAGTGCAGCTAATCTGCAGGTTGTACAGAATAATGGAGCTGGTAGTAACTCCGAAGATATGGAGGTAAATATTAAAGTTGACAAATATTTAAGAGAAGCATATTTGTGGAATGAAGAATATAATACTCTAACGCTTGATTATACAAAAAGGTATGACAAATTCTTTTATGATGCTTTAGGGAGTTTGAAGACCAATACTCTCGATAAAAAGTACTATTCAGCAACGGAATATACATTATATTCAACTATAGAAAAGAAAAATAAAATAAATTCATCTAAGAGTACTAATTTAGTGCAGAAGGAATTAGAGTATAACTATGGTATTACAGGGCTATTTGTTATTTACCTTACGGATGATACATTTGGATTTATTGTTCAAGGTATTTATCCCGGCTCCTCGGCAGAAGTTGCGGGATTAAAAAGAGGATCAGTAATTACGAAGATAAATAATGGAAATATAACAGATAATAATTTGAATGATCATTATTTTGGACTGATTATGCCAAGTTCATCTAATACTTTACAGATTACAGATAAAGATGATAATCACATTTCTATTTCTTCAACACCTACTTATGTAAATCCTATCATCCTTAAGCAGGTGAGTGAGCTTTATGGTCATAGAATAGGATATTTGGTTTATGATAAGTTTAATGGGGCATTTGATGATGAATTATTTGAGGTATTTAAATACTTTAAGAGCCAAAATATTACAGATTTAATATTGGATTTAAGATATAATATGGGTGGACATACTATGTCGGCAAATTTGATAGCATCATGTGTAGTAGGCCATTCTTCAACAAGCAAGGTTTTTAGTAGCCTCAGATATAATGCTTCAAGAATGCAGGCTATGAATAATAAACGTGAAGATGAAATGTTTATGTATAATAACTATCCAAACTTAGGAATATCACTTTCTGCCGGAGATTTAGGGTTGAATCATGTTTATTGTTTGGTGGGTAACAGTACGGCTTCTTCAAGTGAATTGGTTATAAACTCTTTGAGAGGTATTGATGTACAGGTTACACTCATAGGTGAGAAGACTGTTGGAAAGAATGTAGGGATGGAACCTATACTTATAGATGTTGCTGATAATAGTTATTTTGTGCTCCCTATAACATTCCAATCTTATAATGCAAAAGGGTTTGGAGATTATGAATCGGGTTTTGCCCCTGATATAAAGATTGATGAAACTAATCCTTTCAATCAAGAAGGTGTATTTTATCTTCCAAGGCCTTACGGTACAGATAGAGAGTACTTATATGCAGAAGCTGTAAAAATGATAACAGGTGTGGATATAACACCTAAAACCCGTAGTGCTCAAAACCAAATACAGGCTAAAGAAAAGATAATGAATAAGCCTGTAAAGGTTGGATTTGATGCAATGTTGGCATTGCCTACAGAGTAATTTAAGTAGGTATACCTTTTTGTATTACTGTGAGATTTTTAATATCCTATCCTTCTCTTTAGGGGAGGATGGGATGAAAATTCCTCAACATCTTTAGGTGTGATTATTCCTGTACTGTTTTTATTAATTATAGAGCGTTTAAGAATTGATCGAGCAAGTAACTTCATTGTTCTTGCGTTGGTATAATCATTTTTACGCTTATCTATAAGCTTATCAATGTATTGTTTCATTATTGGTTGAGCTTCTGTATCTAGCTTGAAGTTATTTTTTCCCAGATAGATATTTAATATTTCCAGCAATTCTTCTGCAGAGTAATCATCAAATACCAATGTATGATCAAAATCTATAATACCGTTTTGAGCAAGAGACTCTACCATATTTTGGCGAGGTGATTCATGCTCAGCAATAACTATTGCATAAGTTCCGGGCATCTGAGCAGTATTGGCAGCTAAAGTCATACGTAAATAATCAGGATTATATCTGGATTCAGAGTTACGGAATTGAGGAGCATCTCCATCAATAAATAGTAAGCCTTGCTGAGATTCTTTCATGCGTTGTTTTAATAATTTGTCTGCTTCAAGAGTATTTAGAGCATATAACTCTTCTGCTTTCACCTCAATAAGATGTCCTTTCCCTATAAGATACATTGCCTTAAGGATTTCTGATAATATTTGGGCAACAGTGCTTTTGCCTGTTCCTGAATTTCCTGTAAAGCTCCATTTAAGAGGATAATTACCTATAAATTTCTTTTTATGAGTATTCATTTCCCTTGCAACAATTACAAATTCGTGGATTGCCTGTTTTACCCTTTTTAGCCCCACTAAAGAGTCTAATTTTTGCAAAGCATTTTCAATAGCTTTTTCATCAAAATGATTTCCCATGATTTGGGATGCCTCTTCAGCCGATATAGGTACATCAGAAGCTAATACGGTTTTAGCCATTATCTCATCAATTATACCATCGGTTTTAGCTATTCTATTTCCCATATTTGTCATAATATGAGAAGTTATCAATCTCACTACAAAACGGGCATTATGGAAAAACTCATCTTTAAGCTTATATTCTTTCCTGATTAATGCTTCTATCTCTTCCTTAGCTTGAGTAGATAGTATAAGATTATTTTTCTTTGCAACTCCTTCTGCAATTTGTACTAACTCCTCAATAGAATAGTCTGCAAACTCGAATTTATATGGGAAACGCCCTGCGAACCCTTTATTTACATTTTTTAGCATATTTTCCATCTCTTTAGGGTATCCTGCCATTATTACTATCATATCTATGCTTTCATTCCCCAAAGGCTCAAGTAGCATTTCCAATGCCCGCATTCCCAAGTCGCATTCATTTTGAGAGTTATATAGTTTATATGCTTCATCTATAAATAAAATATTACCTTTAGCAGCACTCAATATAGCTTCCATCGAGGCCTCTACATCTCCATATTTGCCTACCATATCTTCCCTTGTAACTTTTATTACACGCCCTATAGATAGCAACCCCATTGATTTATATATTTCTCCAAGATAATCTGCAACAGATGTTTTACCTGTTCCGGGGTTACCGGTAAATATCATATGCAGTGGGGGGATATCTGTAGATATACCCATATCTCTACGCAAGTTTACAAAACGAACAAAATTTAAATGTGTTTTGATTTTGTCTTTTAGATCATTTAGCCCAATCATAGTGTTGAGCTTAGCAATTGATCTGGCACTTTCAGACTCTTTATTAGAATTGGGAATATCATCATAAACTATTGTCTGCAGCATCTCAATAGACTCTATATTCTCTGCTTCCAAAAGCCTCAATGACATAGATGGAATAATTTGTGTTTCAAAAATATTATTTACAAATCTGGCATTTCCAAAGTTTCTGTCTTTTTTTGCTATTGAGTTGTTTATCATGTGTTCAAAAGCCTGCTGAGCCTTTTCGGTCATAATATATTGATTTTTTTTCAGCCATAAATCGCTCACTTGCAAAAGTTCATCTCTTGTATAATCATGAAAATCAAAACGACGAAGTTTAGAACGTATTCCCGGGTTATTGTTTAGCATCGCTTCCATCTCTTTTGGATAACCTGCCATAATTAGCATCCAATCCCTATTATTTTCATTGGCTAGAGCAGATTGTAAAGCAGATAAAATTAGCTTACCTGGGTCTGATTTATGCTCGGTTACCAAATCATATGCTTCATCAATAAAGAGGATTCCTCCCTGAGCTTTTTCCAGAGCTTTATTTACAAGCTCACCCTCACCTCCCCAGTGCTGATTCATAAGTGTAGAGCGCTCCTCTTTTACAACATGTCCTTTACTTAATAGCCCCATCTCTTTATAAACCTGGCCGAGTAGCTCTGCAACTGTAGTTTTACCTGTTCCGGGGTTTCCATAAAATGCAGCGTGTAATGAAATTGGCTTTACGGGGAGCCCATTCAAGGCTCTTTTCTTATCTATATGTACTTTTGCAATTAAGTTTTTCAAGTCCTTCTTTAATTCTGAAAGCCCAACCATTGAATTAATACTGCTCAATGGATCTTCCGTTTTTTTTGTAATTACCACTTTACTATTTAATTTTGGCTGAATATGTTGACGTATAAATGTAGAACTTAAATCTTTTGTTCCCACTATAAATTCTGCAGATATGATTGTATCACCAAAGAACTCAACTTTAATTTTATATGCTCCTTTATCCCATTTTTCAAGTCTGATCTCGGTATCAAAAATTATACTCTTATCGGAGCTATCATATACACCTATTATACCCTCTTTTACTATTGTTTGTATTTCAGCTCCCAGTTCATTGAATACTCTCAGGATAAGTTGATATGGGTATTTCAAATTGAGTATATTATCAGAAGTACTAATCACTCGGATAGCTTCTAAATTCTC
>CAZYQA010000057.1:0-11037 GCA_964649555.1 uncultured Muribaculaceae bacterium | reverse complement strand
GATATGAATTCGAAAATTAAGGAAAACATATATAGTTTTTATAATAGCAATTAAATATGCAATAAATAACAACTAAAAGTTATTATTCGTAACTTCCTAAGATTGTTTATGATTGGATTTGTAAAAAAAAATTATTAAATTTGGAATCTACCCTTTGGGGTATTAAACTTAGATTATTAACCATTAAGCAATTTAAACAGGATGAAAACTTATAACACAGCTAACGTTAGAAACGTAGTACTTTTAGGAAGTTCCAAATCTGGCAAAACAACATTAGCCGAAACAATGATGTTTGAAGGGAAAGTAATTGACAGAAGAGGAACAATAGAAGGGAAGAACACAATAAGTGATAATACTGAGATAGAGCAGATATATCAACGCTCAATATACTCAACCCTATTATATACAGAATTCTTAGACACTAAGTTTAATATAATTGATACTCCTGGTTCGGACGACTTTGTAGGGGGTGTATATTCAGCTTTTTCAGTAGCGGAAAATGGAATCTTACTTGTAAATGCTTGTCAAGGCGTTGAGGTAGGAACAGAAATTTTTGCTAGACACGCTGCAAAACATAACAAACCGCTTATCGTAGCAGTAAACCAATTGGATCACGAGAAACAAGATTGGCAATCAACGGTTGACTCTCTAAAACAATCATTCGGGCACAAAATAGTTCTTGTACAGTATCCAATAAACCCTGGTGCTCAATTTGATACATTTATCGATGTGCTTAAGATGAGAATGTATAAATTTAAAGATGAAAATGGGGCGAGAGAATCGATGGATATTCCTGAAGAATATATGGATCAGGCGCAAGAGTTGCACCAACAATTAGTGGAGATGAGTGCTGAGAATGATGAAAATCTAATGGAAATATTCTTTGATAAAGGAGTACTTACCGAGGATGAAATCAGAACAGGCCTTAAAGTTGGGATGGCGAAAGGGGATATTCTTCCTGTATTCTGCCTATCTGCAAAAAAAGATATCGGAGTAAAAAGATTAATGGAATTTACAATTAATGCTTGTCCATCACCTGAGAATGCAGAGAATCAACTTAAAAATGGTGAGAAGGTGAAAATTACTCCAAACGGCCCTGCATCTATATTTATTTACAAAACGGCAATGGAGCAACACTTAGGAGATGTCTCATATTTCAAAGTGATGCAAGGTAAACTTACCGAAGGTATGGATCTTGTGAATCCTGAAACAGGTGCCAAAGAGAGAATATCGGCGATATATGCTACTGCAGGTAAAAAGCGTGAGAAAATTTCCGAAATAATGGCTGGAGATATAGCTTGTACTGTAAAATTGAAATCTGTAAAAACAGGACAGACACTTGATGCTCCTGGGTGCGAATACGTATTCAAACCAACCAAATTCCCACAAGCAAAATTCCGTACGGCAATAAAAGCCAAAGATGAAAAAGATGATGAAAAACTTGGAGAGATCCTTAACAGAGCAAGTGCAGAGGATCCTACAATTATCGTTGAATACTCAAAAGAGCTAAAACAAATCATTTTGAGCGGGCAAGGAGAACACCATATTAATATCCTTAAATGGCATATCAATAACGGACATAAGCTTGAAATAGATCTATTTGCGCCAAAAATTCCATATAGAGAGACAATCACAAAAGTGGCAATTGCAGATTACAGACATAAAAAACAATCCGGTGGAGCAGGCCAATTCGGAGAGGTGCATCTACTCATTGAGCCATTTGTGGATGGCAACCCTGTAAACAATAAATTTAAAGTAGACGGACAAGAGTTTGTGCTTAACCTTAAAGGCAAAGAGGAATATCCTCTAGATTGGGGTGGAAAATTAGAATACTACAATTGTATAGTTGGGGGCTCAATTGATGCCAGATTTATGCCTGCAATTCTTAAAGGAGTAATGGACAAAATGACAGAAGGCCCTCTTACAGGATCCTATGCACGTGATATCAGAGTATTCGTACACGATGGTAAAATGCACCCGGTAGATTCAAACGAGATGGCATTTAAGCTTGCCGGAAGAAACGCATTCAAAGAAGCCTTCAAAAAAGCCGGACCTAAAATCATGGAGCCGATATATAATGTTGAGATTCTCGTTCCAAGCGATTGTATGGGGGATGTAATGAGCGACTTGCAAAACCGCCGTGCAATGATAGAAGGTATGAGCAGCGAAAAAGGATTCGAAGTCTTAAAAGCACGCGTACCTCTTGCCGAGCTATATAAATATTCCACAGCTTTAAGTTCACTTACAAGTGGCAGGGCTACATTTACTATGTCTTTTGCTGATTATCAGCAGGTGCCTCAGGAGGTGCAGGAGAAGTTACTTAAAGCGTACGAGGCTACTGAAAAAGACGAATAATGTTGCCTAAAACTGTGAGTTTGTCGTTATGCTCGGGATAAAAACTGCTCATTTACTAGAGTAAACTGCGCTTTTTTACCCTTCGCAAGCCTTGAAATCCCTAATATGACAAGCAAAAAGTCATTTAATGATTAAGAATTAAGCCTCATTTTAGAACTTGTTTTAAAATGAGGCTATTTTCTTAATCAAAGTGCCGTAGGCAATACTTTTTGCTTAGGTCTGCCGCCAGCCGGCCAAGGGAATGGCAGAGCCTCAATCCCAAATCAGAGTGTCTCGATTGAGGCACTCTTTTTTTTATAAATTATGGAAAAACGGCAGAAATGATGAAAAAAGTGTTGGAAAAGTGGCAAAAATAGCGAAATATCTATTGGAAAAGCGGCAGAAATTGGAGTAATTGATTAATTGATAGGGTGCTATTGTGAAAATTGATTTTGCGTTGAAGTTTTGGTTTAAATTCAAGTTTAGGTAGAGAATCTCTTAACTATTTGAGTGAGCAGAGGAATATGCCTCAAGGATTAAAAAATTTACATTACTTTTGTGGATGGTCAATAAATTTTAATGCCTTATGATTGAATGTAAAAATATATCGATGCGTTATGGGGAGTTGCAGGTGCTGAAAGGGGTGGATTTGAAAGTGGAGAGGGGAGAGGTGATTAGTATTGTAGGGGCAAGTGGTGCGGGTAAATCAACTCTTTTGCAGATTATGGGTTCACTGCTGAAGCCTACAAGTGGAGAGGTGTGGATAGATGGCACGAGTATGTTTACTCTCAACGATAATGAGCTTTCTTTATTTAGAAATAAGAATATTGGTTTTGTTTTTCAGTTTCATCATCTTTTGCCGGAGTTTACTGCTTTGGAAAATGTGATGATGCCTGCCTTGATTTCTCATAAGAGAGGATCGGAGGTGGAGCAGAGGGCTGCTTCGCTTTTGCAGGAGCTGGGGCTTGGAGAGAGGGTAAAGCATAAACCGAGTGAACTTAGTGGTGGTGAGCAGCAGAGGGTGGCTATTGCAAGAGCCTTGATGAATAATCCTGCAGTTTTGTTGGCAGATGAGCCATCGGGAAATTTGGATAGTAAGAATAAAGAGGAGTTGAACAATCTGTTTTTTGAGCTACGAGATAAGTTTAATCAGACAATAGTGATTGTAACGCATGAGAATGATCTGGCAAAGATGTGTGACAGATGTTTAGTGATGAAAGATGGAGCCTTTTGTATTTAAAAAATTTACTGTGTGGCAGAAAAGTGCTGCAATGAGAGTGAATACCGATGGTGTTTTGCTCGGAGCTTGGTGTGATTATAGCTATTTTAAAGATTATGATAGGATAAAAGTACTTGATATTGGAACAGGTACAGGGGTGATTGCACTTATAGCTGCTCAATATTTAAGTGCTCATTCATTGAATGAGATCTCTATTCATGGTATTGATATTGATGCAGAAGCTTGCAAGGACGCTGAGTATAATTTTCAACACTCCGTTTGGAGCAGCTATCCGAATATCTCATTAAAATTGACACATAATTCCCTCCAAGAGTTTAGCGAAGAGGGTTTTGATTTGATAATATCTAATCCTCCTTATTTTATTGATTCTCTTAAATGCCAATCGAAAAGTAAAAATAGTGCAAGGCATACAGATTCTTTATCTCACACAGATTTGATTGAAGGAGTGCTCAAAAGGATTAATATAAATGGTCGTTTTTGCGTAATTCTCCCGGTGGAGGAGGGAGAGATGCTTTTGGAGCATGTTGAGAAAATAAAAGCTATCGATAGCGATATTATCTTGCATCCGATAAGAGCTTGCTATGTGAAAACAACACAAAAAAAAGCACCCAAAAGGGTGCTTCTTGAATTTTGCGCTGATCATCCACATAAAAAGTATAATTTTGGGAAGTATACACTCTCTATTATGGATAATGGTTGCTTTACTACATTGTATATATCATTAACCAAAGATTTATACCTTAGATTTTAGGGGGAGGAGGATTATCTCCTCGGAGGTTTTTAATTAGATATACTCTAAATTTTTCCTCTGCATTAAATAGCTTCACGGCTTTTCTTAGCGGAAGTATCTTTTGATATTTATTAAAGTTTTCCACGTATATGGTGCCCTCTTTTTTATAGTTTGACAGATACTCTTCTGTGAGTCTTTGTATCTCTGTGTCTGCTACGGGAGGCTCCACTTCAAGCGCTTTATTAAGTGCTGCAAGACTGTGCATAGTTGCTCTGCGAGCACGTTTTAATATGGCGTTATTTTCATTATAAAGAGGCCAGAACTTTTCTGCTTCTGCAGGGGTAAGATCAAGCTCTTGCGTAATGAAAGCTACCCTCTGAGCCATTATCTCATCTTTTGAGGGGTGGTTTTTTTGGTGATTCTCGTTGCCGTACAAGTTTGCTGTAAAGCATAAAAGAACTAATAAAAGCAATCTCATATTATCGTGGTTTGTATAAACTTTATTCTAATGAAGCTAAAATAGATATATAAGAAATATTATTATCTATTAGAAACTCCTCTATTTTGTCTTTTTTTATTGGTGCAACAGTTGTTTCTACTGTAGAAATACTTTCAGCTGTAGAATAAATATCGGTTTGTCCGAAAATTATTAATAACTCCTCGTCTGAAAGTGTATCCTCTTGTGGGATGCTTATTATTCCGGATAAGCCATTATATTTAACATTGCTCACGCCTGTGGTAGAAATAACACCATATCCAACTCCAAACAGCAGCAAGAACATTGCAAGCATTGCTGTATAAGTTCTTAGTTGTGATATAAGAGATCCTCCTCTTTCTATCGCATGCTCTGAGTGAATCTTCTCTCTTACATTATCTTCCATTTGGGTGAAGTACCCTTGGGGTAGTGTAAAAGGATTCTTTTTAAGATCTTTATTGTCTAATATGTCCTTAAAGTCTTTGTTCATTTTCTTTGGTGCTTATATTCTTTAGACACCTTTTTTAGTAAAAGGATTAATCTATTTAAAAAATTTCTTTTAGTTCGTTTATTATTTTTTGGTGAGCATGGTGATATGAGGCTTTTAATGATCCCACTGTAGTGCCGAGAATCTCAGCTATATCTTCATATTTCATCTCTTGAAAATACCTAAGAGTAAATACGGCTTTTTGCTTATCAGGGAGCTTTAAAATCGCTCTATGTAGCGCCATTTGTATTTTATCACCATTAAAGCTCTGGTCCGAACATAAGTTTCTTTCCAATACTGCATCATAGCTGTTGAAGGAAAGAAATGAATTTAATCTCTTTTTCTTTAAAAAAGTAAGTGTCTCATTTGTCGCTATTCTATACAGCCAAGTGTATAATTTGGATTCTTCCCGGAATTCAGGAAGGTATTTCCATGCTTTTACAAATGTATTTTGTAAAAGATCGTTTGTGTCCTCATGGGAGCAAGTAAGTTTACGGATATGCCAATAAAGGCGCTCTTCATATTTGCGCATAAGCAAGTTGAAGGCATACTCTTGGTTGCCTTCAACTCGATAAATATGTAGAATTTCGTTATCTTCCACTATTTGGGGCTGTTGAGCGGTTTATTTTCTGCTTATAGCTCTTTTTGCTGCTATAATTATGTTTTCCGCATCTAAACCGTATGCCTTCATTAATTCTGACGGCTTGCCACTCTCTCCGAATTTATCATTTATTGCTACAAATTCCACTGGTGCAGGCTTGTTTACTGCAAGTGTGCCACAAATAAGCTCTCCCAGTCCTCCAGCTATAAAATGCTCTTCAGCTACTACAACGGCTCCGGTTTTAGCTGCTGATTCTATGACTGCATTTTTATCCAAAGGTTTAATTGTATGAATATTTATTACTTCAGCATGGATGCCTTCTTCTTGTAGTTTCTCTGCAGCTTCGATAGCTTCCCATACTAAGTGTCCTGTCGCAAAGATTGTTACATCTTTTCCATCAATTAGTTTTAATGCTTTTCCTATTTCGAATTTTTGATCCTCAGGAGTGAAGTTTGGTACAGAAGGTCTGCCAAATCTTAAATATACAGGCCCAACATATTCTGCAGCAGCTATTGTAGCTGCTTTTGTTTGATTATAATCGCATGGGTTTATTACCACCATGTTGGGTAGCATTCTCATAAGCCCTAAGTCTTCTAAGATTTGATGAGTAGCACCATCCTCTCCAAGAGTGATACCTGCATGAGAAGCTGCAATCTTCACATTTGTGTTTGAATATGCTACGCTTTGTCTGATTTGGTCATATACTCTTCCTGAAGCAAATGCCGCAAATGATCCTACAAAAGGAATTTTACCGCTTAGAGATAAACCAGCTCCAACTCCGATCATGTTTGCTTCTGCAATACCTGCTTGGAAAAATCTATTTGGATGGTCTTTTGCAAAAGCATCCATTTTTAATGATCCTGTAAGATCTGCACAAAGTGCAACAACATTCTCATTTTTGTTGCCTATATAAGACAAACCGGCTCCAAAGCCACTTCTTGTGTCTTTGTTGCCGGTATTAATAAATTTTTCTTTTTTCATTATAGCTTTTTAATAATTTCGTATGTTATGTTATGTTTGTTTTTCTAGTATAGTGCAAGATATAGACCGATATTAAAATAGAATGAGTTTCTTCCGTTTATTTTAATGTCTGCAAAATCGGTTTTGTTTGTGCTGTAATTGTAACCGATACCTACATTTGCGCCATAATTTGCATTTCTTCCAAATGGTATAAGCGCGCCAACCTCAGGTGAAATCAAAAATCCCCAGCTATTGTTCCATTCATCTATATCCTGTATTACGATATGTTCTCCTGCACTCAATGCTCCGATTCCTAATCCTGCATAAGTTTTTATAAATCCGTCAGGATTAAAATAACCTCTCACATTTACTTTCAATGGAAATACTTGTGTATATCTGAATTGAGCAGCATTGATTGCCATATCAGGTGTTGGCCTATATATTCTTTGGCCTAACTTCCTGTTGTAATTGTTGTAAGTAAAACTTGCACCAACTGTTAAATGATGTGTTACAAAATATTCCCAACTAAGATTTAAGCCACCGAAACTCATGTTTTGGATGAAATCTCTGGAATGTCCAACGGGTACGCTCATCTGATAGTTTGCCATGATTATTTGTTTCATATAGCTATCATTTCCATAATAGGTTTGTGCCTTTGATAAATTAACACAACCTAATGCTATTGCTAATATTAATATTATCTTCTTCATATTAAGTATATTTATTGTGTTAATTATTAACCGGAGGTAAGATTGCAAATACTTCTGTTACTGCTGCAAGTATCTCTGCTTGTGTGTGGTTGTAGTTTAGGATACTTCTCACTAAACCATGCCATACGATAGGGATATTTGTATCTTTAGGAACGTTTGTAACATTAGCAATATCAATTATTATACTTCCAGTGGTATATGATGAGACAATATTTGGCATATGGTATGGATAGTATGTTTCCCATGATTCCCATGGGTAGAAATACTCATTCCACCACCAATCCCAATTATTCCAATAACCCGGATATACAGATGAGTTTGTTTGCTGGATATATGCAGCATCTACTAGTAGATCGGGATTATTTGTTGGATCCACCATTTTATAGCCATATCCGTTCATACTTTTTTCAATTTGTGCAAGAAGCATGTCTGTTTGGCTATCTTTTACCCTTTTCTTTACACCGTTGTTTATTACGGTCATAGAATCGGTAATAGCATAAGTCTTAAATGCTGAGAAATTAGCATCAGACTGTTTGTAAGCAACTGTAAGAACTTGCTCACGAGTGTCATCTAAGCCCGGTCCCCAATTACAAGAGACTGCTAGAATACCCACTAACAAAAATAAAGTTAATTTTACTACTTTCATACGTTATTATTTGTAAATCTATGTACCTATAATAACAATGATTCACCTGTGTTGTTCAAGCTTTCAAAGAACTGATAATTGAATTTGATCCCCTCTAGAAGTCACCCAGAGTCTCTTTTAATTGAGAAAGTGCTTTATCCGCCAGAGCTTCAGAGGGAGCTTTTCCATGCCATTCGTTTGTATCTTCCATGAAATCGACACCTTTGCCCATTGTTGTTTTCATAAGAATCATTACTGGTGCATCTTCTACACTTTGGATCTCTTTTGCTACTTTGAATGAGCCTAAAATATCTTCAATATCATTGCCGTTTACAATTAGAGTTTTCCAACCGAATGCGTCCCATTTAGCTTGTAAATCTCCAAGCCCGGCTACTTCTTCTACAGTTCCGTCAATTTGCTGTCCGTTCCAATCGGTTATTGCTATTAGGTTGTTAATTTTCTTTGCCGCTGCAAACATTGCTGCTTCCCATACTTGGCCCTCTTGTGTTTCACCATCACCGATGAGTACATATACTCTGTTCGGATCGTTCTCTAATTTTTTAGCTAATGCAGCTCCGCAAGCTACAGATAATCCTTGCCCTAGAGATCCGCTTGATTGATAAACTCCCGGTAAGCTTTTTTTGATACTCGGATGCCCTTGAAGCCTTGTGCCAAATTCTCTAAATGTGCTTAATTCTTCAACTGGGAAATATCCGCGTCTTGCCAATGTGCTGTATAGTACAGGTGACATGTGTCCTGCCGATAAAAAGAACATATCTTCCCCTTTTCCTGTTCTGTTCCAGTTTTTAGGGTTGATATTTAATTCTTTGAAATACAGTGCAGTAAGTATATCTGTACTGCTAAGGCTACCACCCGGATGTCCACTCTGAGCTTTGGTCACCATCCTGATAATATCTCTTCTGATTTGAGATGCTATTTTATTTAATTCCATTTTATTGGTCATAGTGTAAATGTGTTTTAATGCACGCGAATTTAGGGCTAAATTTATAAACAAGCAAATCCCATAAAAAATATGTATCTTTGTAGCTGTAATTTTATTTTTAGAAGATGAAGAATATAAGAAACTTTTGTATTATAGCTCATATTGACCATGGAAAGAGTACACTGGCGGATAGATTGTTGGAAGCAACTAATACTTTGACAGAGCGTGAAATGGAGAATCAAGTGCTAGATTCAATGGATTTGGAGAAAGAGAAAGGTATAACGATTAAAAGCCATGCTATTCAGATGGAGTATGCAAAAGGTGGAGAAAAATATACTCTTAATCTTCTTGATACGCCGGGTCACGTGGATTTTTCTTATGAGGTGTCCAGAGCTATTGCATCATGTGAGGGTGCTTTGCTTATTGTGGATGCAACGCAAGGAATTCAAGCTCAAACTATATCGAATTTATATCTTGCACTTAATAATGATCTGGAGATTATCCCTGTAATTAATAAAATTGACATGGATGCTGCAATGATTGATACTGTAAAGGATCAGATTATCGATCTTATCGGGTGTGATGATGAGGATATTTTGCTTGCCAGCGGTAAAACCGGTGTGGGTGTTCCTGAAATTCTGGATGCTATTGTTGCAAGGGTTCCAGCCCCTAAAGGGGATCCGGAAGCTCCTTTGCAAGCATTGATTTTCGATTCTGTGTTTAACTCTTTCAGAGGCATTATAGCTTATTTCAAGGTTGAGAATGGCTCTATCAAAAAGGGGGATAAAGTGAAGTTCTTCAATACAGGTAAGGAGTATTATGCAGACGAGGTGGGTGTTTTGAGGATGAAGCTATGCCCTAAAGGTGAGGTTACAACTGGTGATGTAGGGTATATTATCTCTGGTATTAAGAGTGCGGTAGAGGTGAAGGTGGGTGATACTATTACGAAGGTTGAAAACCCTTGTAAGGAAGCGATTGCTGGTTTTGAGGAGGTGAAGCCGATGGTGTTTGCCGGAGTTTATCCTGTGGAAACCGATGAGTATGAGGATTTGAGAGCCTCGTTGGAGAAATTGCAGCTGAATGATGCTTCTTTGGTTTTTGAGCCTGAGAGTTCTTTGGCTTTGGGTTTTGGTTTTAGATGTGGTTTCTTAGGCTTATTGCACTTAGAGATTGTTCAAGAGAGATTGTTTAGAGAGTTTGGGATGGATTGTATTACAACTGTGCCGAACGTTTCATATAAAGTTTATACTACCAAGGATGAGGTTTTAGATGTGCATAATCCATCAGGTCTTCCACCAATTACTTTGGTAGATCGTATTGAGGAGCCTTATATCAGGGCGCAAGTGATCTCTAAAAGTGATTTCTTTGGCCCTATCATGAAGCTTTGTTTGGATAAGAGGGGTATTTTGGTGAGCCAACATTTCTTGACAAGTGAAAGGGTAGAGCTTAATTTTGATATGCCTCTTGCTGAGATCGTTTTTGATTTCTATGATAAATTAAAATCTATCTCTAAAGGGTATGCCTCTTTCGATTATCATATTACAGGGTATAGAGATGCAGATCTTGTGAAATTGGATATTTTATTGAATGCCGAGCCGGTAGATGCTCTCTCAAGTCTTATCCACAGAGATCACTCTTATGATTTTGGACGCAAGATTTGTGAGAAATTAAAAGAGTTGATACCTCGTCAGCAATTTGATATCGCTATACAAGCTGCTATCGGAGCTAAAATCATCGCTCGTGAAACTGTAAAAGCAGTGAGAAAAGATGTGACAGCGAAGTGCTACGGTGGTGATATTTCCAGAAAACGTAAACTTTTGGAAAAGCAGAAGAAAGGTAAACGCCGTATGCGCCAAGTAGGTAACGTTGAGGTGCCTCAAAGTGCATTCATGGCAGTATTGAAACTAGACTAGCTTTTCGTAGGTGACCCAC
>CAZYQA010000056.1:0-11041 GCA_964649555.1 uncultured Muribaculaceae bacterium | reverse complement strand
AGCCCTGCTGTAACATTGAGGATAAAATAAGTGAATTAATAATTATTATTGTAATACTCATACTTATCAAGGATCTGATCTACAAAATTAATTGTTTCATCTCCTTTAAATTTACCATGTTTGAGAAGTGGATTTGTATAATACTCTTTTTGTTGCATAAGAGGTATGGTTGCTACCAGATTATCCCATACCAAAGGGTCTTTTCCATTCTGAGAAGCTAAAGCCATTATATCATCAACTCTCCCTATGCCCGCATTATATCCTGCTAAAGTGAGTTTTATAAGATCTAGTGAGTCTGCCCCCATCCTTTGATACCTCTTTTGAATATCTCTCAGATGTAACACTCCTGCTTTTATATTGTTTTCTGGAGTGTATATATTATCAATTCCATAATGCCTTGCAACAGACTCTTTAATCTGCATTAAACCTATAGCCCCACGGCTCGATATAAGTCCCATTTTAAATTTCGACTCCTGATAGATAAGAGCAGATAGCAACTTCCAGTCCCATCCTACAATACCTGCATTTTCCTTGATAAACTTGTCATAAGGAGATATAAAACCTCTCCTTTTTTTATAAAAAGTTTGGGATATACCTTGATATTCAGGGGTAGATTGAAAAGATGAGAGCCAAAAATTTAATACCTGGATAAGATTAAAATTCTCTTTTTTAGCCACAAAAACATCATCATTGGCATTTATAGGAATACTTGCAATAACATATTCCTGCAATTGGTCGGGCACTGTATCTTTAATCGCATTTATAATTAGAAGATCTAGACTTCCATCCATTAAATTATTCCATGCCGAGTCCAGATTATCAGGGTTATGAGAGAGATTTATCTTGCATTTTTGTTCTTTTTCAAACTCATTTGCAAGCTCATAAATATAGCCTAGCGGATGCCCTTTTGCCCCTAATGATTTGTCAATCATTACATAGCAATTAAGTGTATCTCCGGCAAATGGTTGTGGAATAAATTGGTGTGGAGATACTTTTTTATAATTAAAAGGGATAGCAATAAGGATAATTAATATTAAAATTAATATCGATATCTTAAATATGTTCCTTTTTTTTCTATCCATATATTTCTGTTATGCTATTTTATATAAAAAGGCCAATGTATTCCAAACTTGAGTGCTGTTTGGGGCCTTAAATATCTGTAAGCTGAGAAATAGTCTGAGGTTGGCCAATCTTGTGCCGCGTTGATATATTTTACAAAAATACTTGCTCTTTTCCATTGCAAGTTAATAAATGCATCTATATATGGATTATCTCCAATCTTTTCTGAGTTTTGATTATGAAATAAACCTAATGCAGGGGAATATGCAGGAGCGTAGTATTTTGTATTAAAGGTTGCATTTACCCCTAATTGTATATCTAAAACCTCTTTTACCAGGTTGAACTGGAAGAAGTATCTTAAATTCAATGCGAGCTTAGGAAGTGGAACTACTTCGTTTTTAGAAGATAACTGAAAAAGCACCTGATTGTTCATATGGAACTTCCATAATTTAAAATCTTTTTTTACATAAGCACTCATAATACTCATCGGTTCAGTGTTTTGAGTAGGCATGGCAAGCTCATTAAAATATATATTATTATTAAGCATTGCATAGCCAAAGAATACTTCAAACTTATATTTTGGTATCGAAAGCTTACCTTCAATTTTTGTAGTAGTGGTTTTACTAAAATCATTATCCCATATATAGTGGTTTGAATAATAATTTTCGAAAAAGAAATTAGGACGCTTATTAGAAACATGAATTCCGGCAGTAAGGTGTATCCCTTCATCTAAAGGGTATGCTGAGAATTTAATATTTCCATTTATAGCGAAATCATTGATATTATAGCCGGCAAAATTATATTGTCCTAACCCATCCCAAGAGAAATACTTTTTAAATTGCCCTTGCGCACCAAAATATAGGTACAGATTATTCTGAGAAGTGTTTTTATTCCCCTCTAAAAAGTATTGCGGCTTAAATCCGTAGATACTTAGATATTGGTACCCTACACCTGCATCAAGTTTGGATATTATTCCCTCTTTAGACCATGGTTGAATACGGATAAAAAATCTGTTTTCTAGCTTCATTACCCTAGATGAATCTGCTGTGGTAGTAGGGTTGATAAAGAAGTTGTTATTGTATAGTTCTCTACCTATAGTGTCGGTTAAAGCTATGTTATCTTTATATGATTTAGTATATGTTGAATACTCTCCATAATGCCCAATATAAGCCATTGTGCCCTCTCCAAGCCCTATTGAATCTCTTTTTCCCAGAGAGTCTCTTCTTTGCAGAAACTTAAATGGGATGCCGTAAGAGTGGGTAATAAAAACAGTATTCTTTTTTAAGTGTGTTTTGGCATCTTGTAGTGCTACGGGGATAATTCTTGCATCAATTGTAGTATCCAATACCATTGACGGATCTGTCAAACCTCCATTTTCATTACGCTTGACACCACTAAAAATATACCCTCCTTGTGCAACATATCTTTTTCCTAAGTAGTTTCCTGTGATAGAGAAAGTTCTGTTGTCGGTTTTCTCATTTTGTAAAATTCCGTTACCTCCAAATCTTTGATATTCAATTGCAAAGTTAAATGCAGGTAAGATGTTTTGGGTGTGCAAGAATTTTATATTTGTCTCTTCTTTCTGCTTATTAGCAAAAAGAGTTCCCCAATATGCAAGCTCAGTATAAGGTGTTTTTACATTATAAAATGGCATTGTTTCGGGGGTATGCGTATAAGGCAAGTATGGTGCAAAGAAAGGGAATATGTCAAAATCATCCCTTTTAAAGAAATCATAATATTGGATAGCCGAACCTGCTACTCCAAGTGTGGTAGCCCCTACATCATCTCTTTCTGGTGGGAGCTCGGTGTAGTTTGTATTAAATGTGGTATCGGGCTTAATCTCTTTAGGAGTATTAAAATATGTTCCGGCCTCCCACATAAACATCCTGCGATATATAGTGCTATCGGGGAAAAAATAGGTTTCCAAAAGGCGTGGTGTACTCCTTATCACACTATCTTTATATGCCCACTTCTTCTCTTTTTCCAATTTTTTCAGCTCTTTCGGAGTGAGTATCTTAGGAGGGAAAGCCAATGCCTGCAAGTTTAATGAATCTATTGGAATCATCTTATAATTGCTGGCAACCATTAAAGAATCGTACAATTCTTCAATTAGCTCAACTTCATCTTGGATTGTAAGCTCCACTAGTTTGGCTAATGTAGCTGAATCAGGCCTGATAAGTGTATCGGATTTGATATTTAATGAATCTAATTGTGTTCTTAAAAGCGAATCCTTAGGGGATTGCGCGTATGATTGTGGTGTAAAATAAAATATTACAGCTATAGCCATAAAAGCTACAACCGTAATATATTTTATATATGATTTCTGAGCTGTATTATGCATAATTGAGTGCAAACATACAAAAAATAAACCACTATTTGAATTTTACAATCTCTTTCAAAAGAGCAATTGTATCATTATGCCCATCAAAATCAACGTATGCAAGCCCTTTTTTTAGAATTGTTACATTGAAACCACCTTGATGCAGAGCCATGACACTCTCTTTAATGCAATACTCCGTTGCAATTCCACTGATAACTACATCTTTTGAGCATTTATCACGCAAAAGGGCACCCTCTTTATCTTTGGCATTATAGCAAGAATATTCTTCACGGTTTATGTCACTCCCTTTGTAAAAAGTATTATGAATGTTCGGTCTATTATTTGGGTTCTCTATTGTATTATAGAAATCTTGATGTATTTCGCTGCCCCTTGTGTTTTCTACACAGTGCATTGGCCAAATTCCTCCGTTCACCTCAAAAGAGCAATGCCCCTTGGGATGATAATCACATACATATAATACCTTCTCGTGAGGATGCTTATTTATATACTCTATTGTACTCCTTATTGCGTCTTCTGTATTTTTACACGCAAGAGTACCATCTATAAAATCATATAACATATCTACAACAATATGTGTAGTAGTTGATTCCATAATTATCTGTTTAATTGATTAATCTCTTTTACTAAATTATTTATAAGATTCTTTTTTAAATCATAAAGCTGATCAGAAATATCTACTTTATAATAATGTGGGTTTATCAATCTTATTTCGGTCTCATTTAATCTGCTCAAATTATCTTGATAATATGCCTTCTTCTCTTGGATAGATGGTTCATTATAAGTGATTTCTCCATCTTTCATCATCTGTTGTTGTAGCAACTTGTAAGTATAACTATCTTTTGCAAAAGTTTTATTCTGAGTGTGATCAAACTCGGATTGGATACTCAATTGCTCGTGATTCTCAATAGCCTTAGCCGTATCATCCCCTTTTAAGCAAATAATGTCTGCTTTAAAATGGCCATCCTGAATAATTCTATATGTAACTTGAAATCCGGGATTAATAAGTTTGGATTTATCCTCCGATCTCTTTAGTAGAGGTTCATTTTCAATTTGCACCAGTTTATAAACATTTCCAAAGCAAGGGTTATGTTTACTGGTTGCTATCGCATCACCCACTCCATAAGCATCAATCTGAGCACCTTGTCTTTCAATCTCGGCAATCAGATATTCATCTAATGCGTTGGTTGCAAAAATTTTACATTTTTTGAATCCCTCTTTGTTAAGGATATCTCTGCACATTCTGGATAGGTATGCCAAATCTCCGCTATCTAGCCTAATTCCATACCCCGGTGCATAATTGTCATCTATCCCGCACTCTCTGAATGCTTTAATAGCATTGATGATTCCACATCTTAGAGAGTCATAAGTATCTATCAATAGAATGATAGGCTCATTTTTATGAGTTTTAATATAAGTCTCAAATGCTTCAAGCTCCCCTTTTATTGTGCAACCAAAAGAAGTAACGTAGCTGTGTGCCATTGTGCCCGACACAGGAACACCAAACATATTACCCGTAAGAATATTAGATGTATTGAGGCATCCACCTATATAAGCAGCTTTTGCACCATAAGTTGCAGCCCATGGCCCATGCGCTCTTCTAGAGCCAAATTCGCTTACACCTTTTGTAGTGCTCCTTGTTACGCGGCTAGCTTTTGTAGCGATAGCCATTTGGTGATTCATAATACAAAGCAATGGTGTCTCCAAAACCTGAGCCTCAATTATAGGCCCTTCAATGGTGATAATAGGCTCAGTTGGGAAAGCAATCTCACCCTCTTGCATCGCATAAACATTCCCTGTGAACTTCATCCCTGCAAGATATTTTCTGAAATCCGCATAAACTTCTCCGGGCATAAATTTTTCGAAAAAGCTCTCATCTTCAGTTCCCAAACCTTTAATCATTTTAAGGGACTCTTCAATCCCACTCACAACAGCCCAATTGTTTTTATCGGGAGCCTTTCTAAAGAATAAATTAAAAACGGCACGTTTCTCTTTCATCCCTTTGTCATAAAAGGATTTCCCCATTGTGTATTGGTATTTATCGGAGCAATAACTAATATTCATTGCTAGTAGTATTTTAATAAATTAGGGAGGCAAAGTTACTATTTTTTATTAACTTTGCATATTAACATTCATTTTCTTAGATAGCTATGAAGCAGATAGAGGCATTATTTGAACAATACACCCATAACAAACCCACAGATATATATGAGCTTCCATCTAGCGGGAGTAACAGGAGATATTTTAGGATCTCAGGTGGTGGAATCACGTTAATTGGAGCAAAAGGTACATCAATAGAGGAGAATATCTCATTTGTGGAGATAGCAAAGCATTTTAAACTTAAAGGGCTACCTGTACCGCAGGTGCTATGTGTGAGTGAAAATAAACAATTCTACTTACAGGAGGATTTAGGCGATATTACCTTATTTAATAGTATTGCTCAGGGGAGAGAGACCGGCAATTATTCTGATAAAGAGGTGGAAATGCTGGAAACAGCAATACGATATTTACCTAAACTTCAATTTGAAGGGGGAAAAGGGTTGGATTATTCTGTATGCTTTCCACAACCCGAATTTGATGAGAGGATGATTTGGTTTGATCTTAACTACTTCAAATATTGCTTCCTTAAAACTACAGGGATAGAGTTTAGTGAAATAAAGCTACATGAAGATTTCAGTAAATTGGCAAACGATCTGCTAAGCGATAAATCGCAAGAGACATTTCTATACAGAGATTTCCAAGCTCGTAATGTAATGATAAAGGATGGAAAGCCATATTTTATTGATTTTCAAGGGGGGAGAAAAGGGCCTTTTTACTATGATCTTGCATCATTTGTATGGCAGGCAAAAGCGAATTACTCAGAAGAGTTGAAAACTAGGCTTATAGAGATATATCTTGAAGAGCTGAAAAAATATACAGATGTATCAAAATCGGAGTTTTATAGGAAACTAAGGCTATTTGTACTCTTTAGAACAATGCAAGTATTGGGAGCCTATGGCTTTAGAGGATATTTTGAGAAAAAACCTCATTTCTTACAAAGTGTACCATTTGCAATAGATAATTTAAGAAAGCTGATAAAAACTCCCTTTACAGAGTATCCATATCTGCAAGAGTTGATGGAGCAATTAACAAAATTGAGACAATTTCAGGATTTGAGAATAGATAAGAAGTTGGAGGTGAGAATATTTAGTTTCTCATATAAAAAGGGAATACCTACCGATGAGAGTGGAAATGGTGGTGGATATGTATTCGATTGCAGAGCAATAGAGAATCCTGGAAAATATGAACACTATAAACATTTTACAGGGCTTGACAAAGAGGTGATTGATTACTTGGAAGAGGATGGGGGAGTTATCAAATTCTTAGATAACGTATATACATTAGCTGATGCTCACGTAAAAAGATATATGGAGAGGAAGTTTACAAACCTGATGTTTGCATTCGGGTGTACAGGGGGGCAACACCGCTCAGTATATTGTGCGCAACATTTAGCAGAACACCTATCTAAAAAATATAATATCTCGGTGAAATTATATCATAGAGAGCAAGGAATAGAACAGGAATTTTAAATAATATATTATGCGTACTTTAGTTTTTGCAGCCGGCTTAGGTACACGCCTAAAGCCGATTACCGATAATTTGCCAAAGGCATTAGTTCCTATTTGCGAGAAACCGCTATTAGAGCATGTGCTGCTTAAATTAAAAGATGCGGGGTTTAATGAAATTGTGATCAACCTGCACCATTTTCCCCACAAAATAAAAGAGTTCATATTTGAAAATTCATCATTTGGAATGGATATATACTTTTCGGATGAATCAGATCTTTTAAGAGAAACTGGAGGGGGAATAAAACATGCTACCACTCTTTTGAATGACGGAGAGCCTTTTTTGGTGCATAATGTGGATATACTTTCAAATCTGGATCTTAAAGAATTCTATCAATCCCATACCGAATCTGTTGATGCGCCGTTAGCCACACTTCTTGTAAGTGATAGAGAAACAGCAAGATATTTTTTATTTGATACCGAGAATAATCTGGTAGGATGGATAAATATTAAAACGGGAGAGGTGAAATCACCTTTTGCCGAGCTAAAACGTAATCCGCAAGAAGACTTTGATTACCAATCATTCTTAGATGATAATCAATTAAAAAAATATGCCTTTGCAGGAATACACGTTATTTCACCTGCTGTATTTAAATATATGATCAATTATCCCGAAAAATTCTCGATAGTTGATTTCTATCTCGATATGTGTTCAAAACATTCCATTAAAGGTTATGTCTCAGAAAATCTGCAACTTGTGGATGTTGGAAAGCTTGATTCACTAGAAGTAGCAGAAAACTTTTTAAAATAAATTAAAAAATATTTGGAATATTAAGATTTATTTACATACATTTGCAGTGCACTACAACACTAGTACACCAAAACAGAAATAAATTTTAATATTATGATAAAAGTAAATGATCTTAACTTCTGCTACGGCAAGAATAAAGTTCTTGAGAATATCTCAATGAATTTGGAAGAGGGCAAGATATATGGCTTGCTAGGACAAAACGGTGTAGGTAAATCAACACTTCTAAAATTATTAGCAGGATTATTGAAACCTAAAAGTGGTGAGATTGATATTAATGGTAATGTGCCTTTTGAAAGAAATCCCTCATTTTTAGGTACAATATATTACCTGCCGGAAGATTTTATGGGAGCAGATGTAAAAGTTGATGATTATGTGAAGAGAGTTGGTGCATTTTATGAAGGTTTCTCCTACGACAAGTTTTGTAAAATAATCAGTGAGTTTGATGTGAATAGAGAGGCAAAATTTACAAAGCTATCTTTTGGGCAACAAAAAAAAGCGATCATTGCGTTTGCCCTTTCTTTAGGCACAAAACTGCTTTTAATGGATGAGCCAAGTAATGGCTTAGATATCCCTTCAAAAGTTATTCTAAGAAGAATGATTGCTGAGAATGCAATGGATGATCAAATAATAATTATCTCAACACACCAAGTAAAAGATCTTGAAAATTTAATTGATCCAATTATTATTATGGATAATGATGGTGTATTATTAAACCAATCGATTGAGAGTATTGCTCAAAAACTAACGTTCTCATTAGAGCCTAAAAAAGATGACTCTGCACTATATACCCAAGCAGCTCTTAATGGCTATGTGACAATACGAGTAAATGAGGGTGTTGAAGAGACGCAAGTTGATATTGAAGCACTTTTCAACTGTGTACTCGCAAATAGAAGATTGATAAAAGATATGTATAATACTAAATAGGGAAGAGTTATGAGTAATATTTTTAATACAAGCAGATTTGGTAAGCTTATATTGAGTGATGCTAATAAATATATGTCAAGGTACTTTGGCACTTTTATGATATTTCTCCTTATGATGCCGGTAATTTGGGCATTTAATGTATTTGTTGGGGATACTATCTCTCCTAGTAGTAGGTTCAATACTATTATGGCTTTAACAGTTGTTACTGCTTTGATAGCTCCTTTCAGGGCTTATTCAAGTGTGAACAATAAAAAATGGGGTGTTGATTTTGTAATGTTGCCGGCATCTTCTTTAGAGAAGTTTCTTGTTATGCTACTAATGACAGTAGTAATTATACCATTTATGTTTATAACCCTTTCTGTTGTAATAGATTATTTTCTATATATTTTGCCCTTGAAAACTTATGCTTCATCATTCCCAATATACAAATTATTCTCAATAGGGACTCTTAAGTATCTAGGATATTTAACTTTGGCTATGAGTATTTCTTTATTTGGTAATATGTTTTTCAGAAGAAATAAAATGTTTAAAACAATACTTTCAACATTTATTTTCATGATCATTTTTTCAACAATAGCAGCTGTCTATTTCAAGGGGAAAATTAAACTTATTGAAAATAGTGATGATAATTATAGCTTATCCTTAGGAGCAAGTTCGGAAGATGGAGTGAATGCTAATATAGAAGTTAAAAAAAATACAGTATATGTAAATGGTATTGAGGTAAAAGATGGAAATATAACAAGTATCAATGCTCAATTTGAAGAGGTATTTAAGGTAGAAGAGATAATTTTATACATATTATTTTATGCAGTAATTCCGGGGCTATGCTACTTCTTTACATATTATAAAATTAAAAATGAGGAGCTATAATTTATGGATTTCAACCCACATAAACCCATATACTTGCAGATTGCTGACTCTTTATGTGATAAAATATTGGATGATCAGTGGAAGAGAGAAGAGAGAATACCATCTGTAAGAGAATTGGGAGCAAGTATGGGGGTAAACCCTAATACGATAGTGAGAGTGTATGATTATCTGCAAAATCTTGATATCATATATAATAAAAGAGGAATAGGCTACTTTGTAGCAGCAAATGCAAAAGAGCTAATTCTAAAACAGCAACGGGATCAATTTTTAAAAGAGGAGCTTCCGGTAACAATTAAGAAGATGAAATTGCTTGATATTTCATTGGAAGATATAGAAAAATTATACAATCAGCTATAATCTAAAAGCTAATAAAATGTTGAAAATCTTTAAGATCGCAACAATTGTATTTGTTGCACTAAGCGCTAGCTTTACCCAAATGGATGGTGCAGTGAAAGCTGTAAAATCAGATATAATAGGTAAAATAATAGAGAAAGGAACAAAAGAGTCTTTACCTTATGCAACTGTCACAATAGTTGATAAAGATGGTAAAGTGATAAGCGGAGCTACTACTTCGGATAATGGTGAATTTAAAGTTTCTACAATAATTGAAGGGGAGTATAAATTACTTGTTTCATTTATCGGATTCAAGGATACTGAGATTCCACTTGAAGTAGGGAATACAAATATAAATCTTGGACAAATAGAGTTGGAGCCTGATACAGAGAAGCTGGCAGCTGCAGTTGTAACAGCAAAAGTGCCGCTGATAGAGCAAAAATTGGACAAAATTGTAATGAACGTAAGTGAATCCGTAATGGCTACAACTAGTAACGGATACGAGATCCTAAGAAAAGCTCCAGGTATATCTGTTGATAAAGATGGAAATATATTGCTAAATGGAAATGCAGTAGAGATATGGGTAGATGGTCGCCCTTCAAGGGTTAATGGAACTCAGTTAGAGGTATTTTTATCTGCTTTGGATGGTAACACTATAGAAAAAATAGAGATTATGCAGCACCCTTCTTCAAAATATGATGCTTCGGGAAGCGGAGGGATAATAAATATTAAAACCAAAAAGAGTTTTATAAAAGGATTTTATGGTAATGTATCTGCAAATTACACAATGTATCCTTATTCAGACTTCCACCAAGGTTTTAATGGAGCATTGAATCTGAATTACAGAAGTGAAAAGACAAATACTTATGTAAGCTATACTCCAAGATACTTCCAAGGAAAAAATTCCTTTGATAGTGAAACATTTTATGGGGATAAATATCAGAATAAGCAAGTGAGTGATAATTTATTGGGTGGAGATAATAAAAATAATTATGTGAAATTCGGGCAAGACTTATATCTTAATAAGAAAAACACAATTGGATATCTGGTTGCAGGAAAATTCTCAGATTTTGATATGGTATCAGATAATTCATTTATTTATAATTATGAGGATGGAATATTAGTACAAAAAGTGAAATCTGATATTGATCAAAATCTGAG
>CAZYQA010000055.1:0-11054 GCA_964649555.1 uncultured Muribaculaceae bacterium | reverse complement strand
AAACTATTGAGGCTCATACTTTAAGAGCTTTGATATTAGAAGATGTTAGATTACATCCTAATAGTTTAGCTAGAGAAATATTAGAGAGATTAAATGGTGTTGGTATTAAAGAATTGCGAAAAGAACTATATAATATGTCGAATAAGGAGTTATCTTTATCTGGTGGTACCAAAAACAGAAGGTATAGCATAAATGAAATAAGTGGCTAAAAAAAAAGAAATTAAAAAGAATTTAAAAAGAAATCAGCTAAAAAAAAATATAAACTACTAATTATCAGATATTTTTAAAATAAAAGAATCTGAAAAAAGAAAAAAGAAAAAAGAAAAAAGAAAAAAGAAAAAAGTTTTGAAGAAAGTTCTCATCATATCATATTATTGGCCACCAAGTGGAGGCTCTGGAGTACAGAGATGGCTTAAGTTTGCTAAGTATTTACCCTCTTGCAACTGGGAGCCTATTATTTACACACCATTAAACCCTGAGCCGAATACTACTGATGAGAATCTTTTAAAAGATATATCTCCCGACTTAGAGGTTATTAAAACCAAAATTTGGGAGCCTTATGGAATCTACAAGAGCTTGTTTGGAAGAGGTAAAAAAGAGATTAAAGCAAATATTATAGGCTCGGAAAATAAATCTATTAAGCACAAAATATCTCTTTTTATTAGAGGAAATTTCTTTATCCCGGATCCTCGATCATTTTGGGTAAGACCATCTGTCAAGTACCTTACTAAATATTTAAAAGAGAATCCTGTCGACATCATTGTGAGCACAGGTCCTCCACACTCTATGCACTTAATTGCTAAGGGTGTTGCAAAAAATACTGGTATAAAATGGGTTGCTGATTTCAGAGATCCATGGACAGAGATATTCTATTTCAAACATCTAAACCTAAGCAACTATGCTTTTAAAAAACATAGAAAATTAGAGCAAAGTGTTTTAGATAATGCCGATACAGTTGTGGTTGTTTCTAATCAAATGAAGAAAGATTTTGAAAAAAGAACAAAAACGCCTGTTGAGATTATCACCAATGGCTTTGACCCTGCAGATTTTGAGCAAGCAAAGAGAGAGATTACACCAATTAAAGATAAATTTATAATATCCCATACGGGGATTTTTGTAGATAATGGTAATCCGGATAATTTATGGAGAGCTTTATCAGAAAAATCCAAAGAAGATCAAGAGTTTAAGCAACACTTAGAGATTAGGTTAATGGGGCAAGTTGATGGATCTATCCTAAAAGATATTGAGGAATGTAACCTTTCTGCGAACACAATAAACATGGGATATGTTTCTCATAAAACAGCTGTAGAGTGGCAACTAAAAAGTAATTTATTACTTTTACCATTGAGAAAAGAGCCTGAGGCTGCAGCTATACTTACAGGAAAGTTTTTTGAGTACTTGGCAGCAGGAAACCCAATATTAGCATTTGGCCCTACAAATGGTGATTTGGCAAAAGCTCTTAAAGAGACAGAGAGTGGCGTGATAGTAGATTTTGAGGATTACGAAGGGACAAAAAAAGCATTAGATTTACTCTACACCAATTATAAGAACAATATTATCCAACAATATAACCCAAAATCTGATATATACTCAAGAAAAGGGCTAACAATTAAACTTACGGAAATATTTTCTAAAATTTTGAATAATAACTAATTAAAAAATAATGGCAAATAATATTAAAGCTAACATTATTAAATACGCACTTGCTATTTTAGCATTTATATTTATAGCTTACGGATATTCTCCGCAGGTGTTACAAGGAAAACTTGTAAACCAAAGTGATATATCAAGTTGGCAAGGTATGGCAAATGAGATTGTAACGTATAATGAAGAAAATCCGGGAGATAAAACACTTTGGACCAATTCAATGTTTGGAGGTATGCCGGCAACCACCATTTCCGTTATTTACGATGGCGATTATACCGAGCCTTTTTACAAAGCATTCTTTACGGGGGCACGCCCTGCCAGTTACTTTTTAATTAGCTTAATTGGTGGATTTATATTAATGCTCGCTTTTGGAGTAAACTTTTGGCTAGCATTTTTTGGTGCTATAGCTATCACATTTTGCTCATATAATATGCAGATTATTCAGGTTGGGCACAACACCAAGATGGTTGCTATCGCATTTATGCCGTGGGTATTAGCCGGAATAGTATATGCTTATAGACGCTCTGCCTTATGGGGGGGGATTCTATTCGCTTTTGCATTAAGTTTCCAAATCAAGGCAAACCATCCTCAGATAACCTATTATTTAGCAATGATTATTTTAGGCTACGGCATCTGGCAACTTTGCTACGCTGTTAAGCATAAAATATTCCCTAAGTTTATTAAAACATCGGTCATTTTGCTTGTAGCTGGAGTTATTGGTATAGCAGTAAATGCTAATCATCTGATCCCAACTTATGAGTATGCTCAACACACAATGAGAGGTGGTACAGAGCTTACCCAGAACTCTGAGAAAGCTACAACTTCTGAGCATGGCAAAAAAACAAGAAAAGGGCTTGATCTAGAGTATGCAACCCAATGGTCTTATGGAATTGGAGAGACAGCAAACTTGCTTATTCCTAACCTCTTTGGTGGTGCATCTGGCGGAGAGTTAAGTAAAAACTCTGCAACTTATAAAACTCTAAAAAGTAATGGCTATCAAGGTGCTGATCAGATAATCAAACAACTGCCTTTATATTGGGGGCCTCAACCATTTACAGCAGGCCCTATGTATATGGGTGCAATCTCTATTTTCTTATTTATCTTAGGGTTTTTCGTTATAAGAAGTGGCCTTAAATGGTGGATTGGAGGAATCTCATTAATCACATTAATGCTAAGTTGGGGATACCATTTCATGCCGGCATCTGAGTTATTTTTCAATTGGGCTCCTATGTATAACAAGTTCCGCACGGTATCCATGATACTTGTTATTATGCAGATACTTATTCCTGTAATGGCAGTATTAGCTGCAAATGAACTTTTATTTCCGCAAGAGGGAGATGATAATATCACAGGTGGCAAGCCTTCAGATAAAAATATAAAGAGAGGGTTTCAAGTTGCACTTGCTATTGCAGCGGGTATTCCTGCAGTTTTTGCATTATTCCCATCATTGGCGGGCGATTTTATATCCGGAGCAGATTCACAACTTCCGGAGGTACTTATTTCCTCTTTAATTGAGGATAGAATGAGCCTTTTAAGAACAGATGCAATCAGAACTATATTCTTTGTTTTAGTAGCTGCAGCTCTCCTCTGGACAGGATATAAAGGTAAAATCAAACCTATGTATTGTGCAATTGCTCTTGTGCTTTTCACTTTGGTAGATTTATGGATTGTAGATAAAAGATACTTAAACTCATCTCATTTTGTAACAAAAAGAGAGTTTAATAACGCATTTGTACCCCGCGAGGTTGATAAAATGATCCTAGAGGATAAAGACCCTAATTACAGAGTATTGGATTTAAGTGTTAATACATTTAATGATGCAATATCCAGCTATCATCACAAAACAATCGGAGGATATAGCCCTGCAAAGATGCAAAGGTATCAGGATTTAATTGAAAGAAATATATCCCCTGAAATGAACAATATTTATAAGGGATTGCAAGGGGTACAAACTTTTGAAGATGCACAAAACTCAATCACTTATAATCCTATATTGAGTATGTTGAATACAAAATATATTATTATCAGCGACAAAATGCCCCCTTTGGTAAATGATTATAGATTGGGAAATGCTTGGTTTGTAAACAGCATTGTAGCTGTAAATACCCCTGATGAAGAGATTGCTATCCTAAGCGAGATAAACCCTGCAAATGAAGCTGTTGTATCTAAGAAGTTTTTAGAAGCAAGCAACACCTTAGAGCAGATAAAATCAATTGAAAAACAAAGAGATACCAGCGCAACCATATCCTTAAAATCTTACGCTCCAAATAAATTGGTTTACTCATACAATAGCTCTACCCCTCAAATAACCATATTCAGTGAGATTTACTACAAAGATGGATGGGAAGCACATATAGAAAAAAGTGGTGAGAAGCTAAACCTATTCCAAGCAGATTGGGTTTTAAGGGGAGCAATAACTCCTGCAGGAGAGTATGATATTGTATTCACATTCAACCCTCAAAGTTTCCGCACAGGTGAGATGATTTCAAAGATTGCATCAGGAATATTATTCCTTCTTGTTATTGCAGGAATCTCTGTTATTTTTGTTAATAGAAAAAGAAAAAATAATTTATAATTATGAGTAATAGAATTTGTGATTTATTCGGAATAAAATATCCTATAATTTCAGGTGGGATGGTTTGGTGTAGTGGCTGGAAACTTGCTGCTGCAGTAAGTAAATGTGGTGGCCTAGGCCTTATCGGAGCAGGTAGTTTGCATCCTGATAATTTAAGACATCATATCCGCTCTTGCAAAGAGGCTTTAGCAACTGAGCCGGGCGAGCACTTACCTTTCGGAGTGAATGTACCACTTATGTATCCTCAAATTGACGATTTAATGAATATCCTTGTAGAAGAGGGTGTAAAAATCGTATTTACCTCTGCAGGTAGCCCTAAAAAGTGGACACCATTCTTAAAAGAGCATGGAATCACTGTTTGTCACGTTGTTTCAAGCTCCTTTTTTGCTAAAAAATGTGAGGAAGCGGGGGTAGATGCAATCGTAGCTGAAGGGTTTGAAGCTGGTGGCCACAACGGGCGCGAAGAAACAACAACTTTCTGCCTTATCCCTGCCGTAAGAGAGGCTACCTCTTTACCTCTTATTGCCGCAGGTGGAGTTGCTCTTAAATGCCAAATAAATGCCGCTTATGCACTAGGTGCTGAGGGTGTACAAATAGGGAGCCGTTTTGCATTATGTAATGAGAGCTCTGCTCACGAAAAATTCAAAGAGCATTGCCAAGGATTACCGGAAGGTGCCACAAAACTTCTATTGAAAAAACTATCCCCTACCCGCCTTGCTCCGGGGTTATTTACTACCAATGTAGAAGATATGGAGAATGCAGGTGCATCTAAAGAAGAGCTTGCAGCATATCTTGGCAAAGGGCGCGCTAAAAAGGGAATCTTCGAAGGTGATTTAGATGAGGGAGAATTAGAAATCGGACAAATATGCTCAATGATCCGCAAAAGCGAAAGCGTTGCAGATATTTTTAATGAGCTTGTTTAAATTAACATAGCTCAAAAGCTCCAATCCAACTATAAAACGCTTTAATGTTTTAAAACAAGACAATTGTAATCCCCAAAAACACTAGTCGTCAAGCAAATACAAAAAGAGGATATCAAACACAGATATCCTCTTTTTGTATTTATCTATTTATTAAACGCTTACGGAGTTATATCAAAAAAGAGCACCTAACAACAGTTAGATACTCTCTTTTATTATTATAAAAAATTCTAATGACTAGTCTTTCAACTTAGCACACAAGAACTCTCTGTTCAATCTAGCAATATGAGCTACAGAAATGCTCTTAGGGCACTCCATTTCACATGCGCGAGTGTTAGTACAAGCTCCGAATCCTAATTCGTCCATTTTAGCAACCATGTTTTTAGCACGTCTTGCAGCTTCGATTTTACCTTGTGGTAATAAAGCTAATGAACTAACTCTTGCAGCTACGAATAACATTGCTGAGCCGTTTTTACAAGTAGCAACACAAGCTCCACAACCTACGCAAGAAGCAGCATCCATACTCTCATCTGCATCATGTTTAGGTATAGCAATAGCGTTACCGTCAGGGATACCACCTGTATTTACAGACACGAAACCACCTGCTTGTAAGATTTGCTCGTAAGCGCCTCTATTTACAACTAAGTCTTTAATGATTGGGAAACCGGCACTTCTCCAAGGCTCAATAGTGATAGTATCTCCATCTTTAAATTTACGCATATGAAGCTGACAAGTAGTAATCTCATTGTCAGGCCCGTGTGCGCGACCGTTGATATATAGTGAACAAGCTCCGCAGATACCCTCACGGCAATCGTGGTCAAAACTGATAGGACCACTGCTTTTGCAACCTTTGTTTACTGCTACAGGATCTATATTCTCGCTAATTAATTGTTCGTTTAGAATATCCATCATTTCAAGAAACGAACTATCGGGTGATATATTTTTTACTTTATAAGTTTCAAAATGCCCCTTCTCTTTTGCGTTTTTTTGACGCCAAACTTTTAGTGTTAAATCCATATTCTAAATCTCCTTCTTAGTCTTTATAGTTTCTGGTAGCCACCTTAATGTTTTCATAAACTAATGGCTCTTTGTGTAACTCAGGAGCTTCATCTCCTTTGTATTCCCAACATGAAACGTACATAAAGTTTTCATCATCACGTTTAGTTTCGCCATCTTCTGTTTGCATTTCTTCACGGAAGTGACCTCCGCAAGACTCATTTCTATTAAGAGCATCGCGAGCCATTAACTCACCAATTTCTAAGAAGTCTGCTAATCTTAATGCTTTCTCTAATTCTTGGTTAAACTCTGCCTCTTCACCTGCAACATAAACATTGCTCCAGAACTCTTTCTTAAGTGCAGCGATTTTAGTAATAGCATCTTGTAAGCCTGCTACATTTCTTGCCATTCCTACATCGTCCCACATGATAAGACCAAGCTCTTTGTGTAAAGCGTCAACAGATTTTTTACCTTTGATAGATAATAATTTATTGATTCTTGCATTAAGCTCTTTCTCAGCTTGCTCAAATGCAGGATCATTAATATCTGTTTTAGGAACTTGAATTTTGCTTGATAAGTAATCACCGATAGTGTAAGGTAAGATGAAATAACCATCAGCAAGACCTTGCATAAGCGCAGAAGCACCTAAACGGTTTCCACCATGGTCGCTGAAGTTAGCTTCACCAATAGCGAATAAACCAGGAATTGTAGCTTGAAGGTTATAGTCAACCCAGATACCACCCATTGTGTAGTGGATAGCAGGATAGATCATCATTGGCTCCTCGTAAGGATTCACATCTGTGATTTTCTCGTACATTTGGAATAAGTTACCATAACGCTCAGTAATTACGTGCTCACCAAGACGTTTGATAGCTGTAGAGAAATCTAAGAAAACAGCTAAACCTGTTTCATTAACACCGAAACCGGCATCACATCTCTCTTTTGCTGCTCTTGAAGCAACGTCACGTGGAACTAAGTTACCAAATGCAGGATATCTTCTCTCTAAGTAATAATCTCTATTCTCTTCAGGAATTTGAGAAGCTTTAAGAGTTTTATTTCTTAGCTTTTCAACATCCTCTTTTTTCTTAGGAACCCAAATTCTACCATCATTTCTTAAAGACTCACTCATAAGAGTAAGTTTAGATTGTTGTGTTCCGTGTACCGGAATACAAGTTGGGTGAATTTGAGCAAAACAAGGGTTAGCAAAGTAAGCACCCTTTTTATAACATTGCCAAGCAGCTGAACCATTACTGTTCATTGCATTTGTAGAAAGGAAGAATACGTTACCGTATCCACCTGATGCAATAACAACTGCGTGAGCACCGAATCTTTCAATTTTACCGTTCTCTAGGTTTCTTGCTAAAATACCTTTAGCTTCACCATTGATAAGAACAAGGTCTAACATCTCATATCTTGGATATGATTTAACTTGACCTTTTGAAACAGCTCTATTAAGTGCAGCATAAGCACCTAATAATAATTGTTGTCCGGTTTGACCTCTAGCATAGAATGTACGGCTTACTTGAGCTCCACCGAATGAACGGTTATCAAGTAATCCACCATAATCTCTTGCAAAAGGAACACCTTGAGCAACGCATTGGTCAATAATATCATTACTAACCTCAGCTAAACGGTAAACGTTTGCTTCACGGCTTCTATAGTCACCACCTTTGATGGTATCATAGAATAAACGATAGATTGAGTCGTTATCGTTTTGATAGTTTTTTGCCGCATTTATACCACCTTGCGCTGCAATAGAGTGTGCACGTCTTGGTGAATCGCTTATGCAAAATACTTTAACATTATATCCCAATTCGCCTAATGAAGCAGCAGCAGAGGCACCACCCAAACCGGTACCAATTACAATAATTTCTAACTTACGCTTATTAGCCGGACTAACTACGCGAATTTGAGCTTTGTGCTTTGTCCATTTTTCAGACAAAGGTCCCTCAGGAATGTGTGATATTAATTTATCGGCCATTTTAATTTTTTTAAGACAAAATTTTGCACAATTTTAGTGACTTTTTACCAAATAAGCAATTATTGGAGTATAATTATTGCATAATAATGAGTGTTTTCTTTAAAATACGTATCTTTACACCTCGTTTTATTTGGAAACACTATAAACTACATAATAAATAAAGCAAAAAATGAACTTAAGAAAAAGAATCACTATTCTATTTGCGCTATTGTTCCCTATTATGGTTACAGCTCAAAACGGCAACGGATTAAATTTAATTCCACTCCCTCAAGAGGTAAATCAAAAAGAAGGGGTATTCAAATTAACTCCGGAGACTGTAATTGTGAGTAAGGACAAATTCACGCAAAATTACCTGAAAGAAAAGATCAAAAAGGCTACTAATTACGATATCGTTACCAGCACCATTCCGGTATCGGGTAAGCAAGCCATTATTTTTGATGTAGAGAGCGGATACTCAATACCTGAGGAGGGTTATGAGCTATCTGTAAATCCTAATGAAATCAGAGTAAAAGCCTCTAACGGAAAAGGCGCATTTTACGGAATGCAAACTTTGTTACAATTAATGCCTGCTGCAATATACGGAAATGCAACAGGGGAAGAGAAATGGGTAATACCTGCAGTAGAAATTAAAGATGCTCCAAGATTTGAATACAGAGGTATTATGATGGATGTATCCAGGACTTTTTTCGAACTGGATTATATTTATCAATTCTTAGATTGGATGGCATATCATAAATTAAATAAATTCCACTGGCACATTACAGATGATAACGGCTGGAGAATTGAAATTAAAAAACATCCTAAATTAACACAACAAGGTGCATGGAGAGGTCCAAATGAGGTTATACCGGCTGCTTACGGATCGGGAAACAAACGTTATGGCGGATATTACACCCAAGAGCAAATTAAACAAGTAATAAAATACGCTTCTGAAAGAGGAATTGAGGTGATCCCCGAAATTGATATGCCGGGGCACAGTAAAGCTCTTACTGCCGTATATCCAAATATAGGCTGTGATAATGAAGAAGAGTATGTGAGTGTGAATGGGGAGGTTAGAAATATTATATGTGTTGGCAAATTAGACAAAAACTTAAAAGTGATTGATGACATCATTAAAGAAGTTGCAGCTCTTTTCCCTTCTAAAATCCTTCACATGGGTGGTGATGAGGCAAA
Organism: uncultured Muribaculaceae bacterium; assembly: GCA_964649555.1. GTDB lineage: Bacteria > Bacteroidota > Bacteroidia > Bacteroidales > UBA932 > Egerieousia. The sequence continues at coordinate 1,762 of CAZYQA010000055.1, read as the reverse complement.
TTTCGAGAATTGGAAAAATTGTAAATCTTGCCAAGATTTCATGCAGAAGAAAGGGATGAAAAAAGAGGTTGAGTTACAACACCATTTTGTACATGAAATTGAAAAAATAGTAAATAAATATGGCAAAACCATGGCTGGTTGGGATGAGATATTAGAGAATGATTCTTTAACTCCCGGCACATGGGTTTATGCTTGGCAAACAGCTAAAAAAGGGATGGAATCTATTGAGAGAGGATTCCCTACAGTTATGCAAATTGGTGAATATTGCTACTTTGATATGAAACAATCACCTGCCGAAAGAGGGCACAACTGGGCTGGAATTGTTCCATTAGAAAAAGTATATTCTTTTGACCCAACAGGAACTTTCAGCTTAACTCCGGAGCAAGAGAAATTGGTACTTGGCACACAAGGGGCAGTTTGGGCTGAATTATTAAACAGACCGGCAAGAATATCGGAATATCAATATTTCCCAAGATCTGCTGCTATGTCGGAGGTTGCTTGGACAAATCAGGATCTTAGAAATTATGATGATTTCTATAACAGATTAACAAAAACCCATTATGATAGATTACATAATATGGGTATTAAATTCCGTGTTCCTCCTCCAGCAGTTACTTATGAGGGTAATAAACTTAAAGTAATCCTACCTTATGAGCACGCAGTGGTAAGATACACTACAGATGCTAGCGAACCAACCGCTTCATCTATTATTTATACAGGAGATATTACAACACACAATCCAAAAGATTTCCGTTTTGCAACATTCTTTAATAACAATAATCAAAGTATTACTGTAATGGCAGATAACGTTGCTCCTGCTACATATTTAACTCCGGAAACTACTATCGAATCATCATTTGAGGGTAGCCTTGCTAAATTCCCTATATCAAATGCAACCTCTTATGATTTTGATAAAAACTGGAGAACAACCAGAAAAGGTAAAGCCGGCGATTATACAATTTATAAATTCAAAGAGCCTGTAGATTGCAAGAAAATCACGATCGAAACAGGTAATTCAAATATCTCATTCTATAGCGTAACAGATGGATATGTTGAATACTCTTATGATGGTAAAAACTGGATCAAAGGTGAGCAGTTTGTAAACGGCATAGCTGAAATCACTCCTGAAAAACCGGTAAAAGAGGTGAAAATCATATTCACAGGTGGAACTGATGGCTATACAGTTTGTTTCCAAAGCCCAAGAATAGAAGCAAAATAATATTGCTTAATTTAAATATTAAAGCAATTAAATATACTAAAAGGGTGTCTCAAAATAAAATTGAGACACTTTTTTTTGTTAATTTGCCAATCAATAATAATCTTAATAAATACTATGCTTAAAATATTAGGTACAGGTAATGCAAATGTGACAAAATGCTACAATACATGTTTTGCACTAAACAATAAAGAAGAGTGGTTTTTAGTTGATGGAGGTGGTGGAAATCAGATATTAGATATATTACAAAAATCAAATATCAAACTAAACTCTATTCATAATATTTTTGTAAGTCATTCCCATACAGATCACATTTTAGGTATAATTTGGGTAATAAGGATGATTGGCACTCAGATAAATAAAAATCAATATCAAGGCAATCTAAATATATTCTGTCATAAAGAGTTATCCGAAGCTTTAATAACAATATGCAACCTTACTCTTGCAGGAAAAATTACTAAGCTTTTTGGGGAAAGAATCCTATTTAAAATAGTAGAAAATAATCAAAAAGAAGAGATATTAGGATGGGATGTAGAATTCTTTGAT
>CAZYQA010000054.1:1039-11083 GCA_964649555.1 uncultured Muribaculaceae bacterium | reverse complement strand
TTTTTGAGGTTGTGTGCAAAACTAATATAATGGAAGGTACTAATATTGCTGAACTTACAGATACTATTGGAGACAACCATGTTGATAATGCGGTTACGGCTCCTATACCTAATGATTTCCCTGCAGATGAAAATTTTTTCCGCTCGTTTTCATAATTAGGATGTCCACAAATCAATTTATCCATTTCAGATTTAAATCTATTCCAATAATTATCCGTATTATTGGAAGTAACACCACCAAATGTAGCTGTTTGAATTGGACCTCTTGCAGTTAACCATTCTTCAGCAGCTCTCTCCTCACCATATTTAGCAACCAACTGTTCTATAATGTTCTTTTGGTATGGTTTTAGGCATGTATACCATTCATCCAATGATAAATTTTCTATTTCAATCATAGCATTTCTTTTATGTGATTAGCAGATATACAATATGATGTCTGATTTAACTCATGGGGGTTAATGCCCGCAATTATAACACCGGAAGAAGGCGCATAAGTTCCTATTAATAGCCCTATTATTGCACCAGTATTTTTGTTGAAAATGATTGATCCTGACTGACCCGGTCTAGTTTGAATATTAATTGTTGCATATTTTGATTTTATTCCAGATGTTTCTAACAACATCTTTGCTCCAATCTCTGTTTCTTGATAAGTCAATACTCTTCTTCCCATAACGCAATGAGGAAACCCAAACATACCAATCCTTTCACCTACGGCGATATCATCCAGAGACTTTAACGGTGGCAGACTTCCTGAAAAACATAATCCAGTATCTAGTATGCACAAATCAGTTATAGGATTGACATCCAATACAGTTGCAGGAGTTGACTTGCATGAAAAATCAGTCACATCCTGATAAGCATTAATATTAGGAATGTGAGGCAATAAAACGCACAAGTTTTCCATTTCATTACCAATAACATGTCTTGCGGTTACAACCTTCCCATTATTAGAAACAAGAAATCCTGTCCCTAGCATTTCTATTAATTGTGTACTAGGATTATGTTTTCCTATAACAATTGTTATTTGTGTAAAATCAATCATTGTAATATTATTTTGTTAATAAAACAAAGATACTTAAAATTACATATAATATCAATATGAATTGCCGATTTCTGTTTTTAAGCACCGAATATCAGCAAATTACAGTCAAAAATAGGCTAACTCAAGGTGATTGACAGGTGAAATATTTCGCCTGCAAAACACCAATTTCCTTTGCACACAAACCATTAAAAATATGCGTTTATGTATAAAAATGAAATCACTTTTGATAAACTGCCCGAGGCGGTAGCTTATCTGACTGAGCAAGTCTCAGAGCTAACAAAATTGGTGATGGCTCTATCCCCTGCACCAGCGGACACCCGTCAATTAGTAGGCATTGACCAGGCGTGTCGAATTATTCAAAAGGCAAAGCCTACTGTCTATGCCCATGTACGCAAGGGACTCTTACCATCCTACAAAAAAGGAAAGCAACTCTACTTTTACGAAAATGAGTTGTTGGAGTGGATCGAAACAGGGCGCAAGGCGACCTCTTAAGAGTGCTATGACCAAATGTTGTCAGCAATGCAGAGTGGTGTTCGCCACAAGCCCAAAACTTTCTACAAACCATAATACCGCAAAGCTATGGAAAATAAAAAGATCACAGCTGACGGTATTATTGGCGAAGCGTTAAAGTGTGGAGATACACTAATGGGTTCGGAGTTTCCGCTCCACATCTTCCCTGCAAAGTTTCAGGATATTGCCCGAACTACAAGCAGTTGTTTGGGTTATCCTCTCGATTTCATTACAGGGTCGATGCACTTTGTGATGTCGGTAGCGGTTGGGAATACCTACTCCGTAAAGGTCAAAGAGGGTTCGTCTTGCCGAATGATCTACAGAAACGCTATTGGAGTGATGAAGAGCTACCAAACCATTTAAGTAAGATCTCTTGTAGCGCATAGGTGATAAGATGTTAATATACAGAATAATAAGCCTTTGAAATGCGCAAATAGAGTGAGCTAAAAAATACGGTACAAGGCGAATATCTAAAATGCTTGTAATCAAACCTATACGCTTGTGCATGCTTTCCGTTCAGTTGCAAAAATGAGATTTGTGCCGTTTTAGGAGTCAAAACGCTGAGGATTAAGCGTGTATATGTGTTGCAGGAAGTAAAATTAAAATCAGAAAAGTCTGCGCATGGTACGAACGAGCAACCTGCTCACCTCTTACAATCTCACTTATCGAAAAAAGCACACCAAGAATATCCATAGGCATATATCTTCTTGTCTTATATGCTTTGCAATTGGAAGATGATATTCTATGGCTTGCCAAAGAGAACGAGTTGGGTAAGTAGTTGCAAGATTTGACCTTTAAGAGCCGAGAACATGCCTCTAAAAAAGAGTAAAAGATTAATCCCAACTCAAAATTTATCATTTACAGAATCTCTCTGATTATGTAGACTGGTATAATTAACAAACCTCGATTATTTCTTTTTTAGCGTAAAAGTGAAATTATTTGCATCAAATGGTAGGTCTGTACCAGGATCTGTATAATCTCTTGTTTCAGGATCATATCCACTCTGCATACGCAATGTTTTTGTGCTTATCTTGAATGTTAATTCACCTTTTGAATTATAAGTTGCATCTCCTTCAGGAGCAATTCCTACATGAATAATCATCATCATTGGCCATGTTATTGATAGTTTCTCAGTAGTCATTGGTAAAACTATCTGGTCAACGGTTGCACTCTTAGCTGAGTTAAGGTCTATAGCGTAATTGATTGTGCCAATTTGAGGAACAAGAGCATCTGCCTGTTCTTCTCCTAGCATACATACAATAATTGTTTTGTAAGGAAAGTCGATAATCTCAATTTTATTATTGTTTACAATAATCTTAGCTATGTCTTGAGCAGGAACGTCAATAATATTACCACTGAAGTCTGTTCCGTCAAACTTCATTTCTCCTGAATATTCGCCATAAACGTTGTTAATGTTTAACGACTCTTCATTTTTACTGCAAGATGTAAATGTAATAGCAACAATTGCCACTGTCAATAGTAATTTAATTTTTATCATAATAATTATTTGTTAAATTAAACTTAAAAACGCAACTAATTTTCACTCTTTCCCCCAAAAAAAAGAGTCCATTGTACTCTATATTCGGAGACTTTTGAAGATACAAAGCAGGGGTACACAAATCAAAAAAGGTCTATGACCGCAAGAGTGGTAAGGCAGAGATGAAAAAGGCTCTGCCTTATCTATTTTTTGAGATTATTTGTTTTCAAAAAGTTTTTTGTGCGCTTCGCCCCAATCGTCTAACATATCAATTACAGGTAGTAGATCACGACCAAGATCAGTCAATGAATATTCAGAGTGAGGTGGAAGGACGGGGAAAATCTCTTTGCTTATAACTCCATGCTCTTCTAACTCACGCAACTGCTGATTAAGTACACGAGGTGTTGCTTCTGGTATGTTCTTGTGTATTTCGCTGGGGCGTTTTGAGCCATCACGAAGCATATCTATCAAACAAGGTTTCCACTTTGCCCCAATAAGGCACATAGTCATACGAATGCCACACGAAAGGTCTAAAGGTGTTTTACGTTCATACATAGTTCATCAATTTTTGACAAAGGTATAAATAAGTTTATAGTTACGGAAATAGGTAGTATTATGATAAAATTATCACTATATGAATATTTAATCAGTAATTGTATAATCTTTAGATATATAATACTTTTGTATTACTATATTTATCAACAATAAACAATCAATAATGAACAATTTTGAATTTGTAAATCCAACAAAGTTGGTATTCGGTAAAGGAACAATAGCTAAGTTAGCAACACTTATCCCTACTTCTAAAAAGATAATGATAACATTCGGAAGTGGTAGCGTTAAGTTAAATGGCGTTTATGGCCAAGTGAAAGAGGCTCTGAAAAATCATAACTGTGTTGAATTTTGGGGTATTGAGCCAAATCCAAAGTATGAAACATTACTTAAAGCTATCAAGTTGGGTCGTGAAGAGAATATTGATATGTTGCTTGCTGTTGGTGGCGGTTCTGTTCTTGATGGTACAAAATTTATTGCTGCGGCTATTCCTTACACTATAGGTGAGGAGTGGGATTTGATTGTAGATAACTCATTAGTTGAATTGACGATTCCACTTGCCGATGTGATTACACTTCCAGCAACAGGTTCGGAGATGAATAATGGCGCTGTGATTTCACGCAACGAAACAAAGGAGAAATATGCTTTCTTTGCCGATACTAATTTCCCTGTATTCTCGATACTTGACCCTGAGGTTACTTATTCACTTCCAAAGTTTCAAGTTGCTTGTGGCGTTGTAGACACTTTTGTGCATGTTGTTGAACAATATTTGACTATTCCTGCCAGCACAAAGTTGATGGATCGTTGGGCTGAAGGCGTATTGCAAACACTTATTGAGATTGCGCCTGAGCTTCGCAAAGAGACTCCTAATTACGATACAATGAGCGAGTTTATGCTATCGGCAACAATGGGACTTAACGGCTTTATTGCAATGGGTGCTGTTGAAGATTGGACAACACATATGATTGGTCACGAACTTACAGCTCTACACGGTTTGACACATGGTGTTACCCTAGCTATTGTCTATCCTGCGGTTCTCCGTGCTATGAAAGAGCAAAAACAGACTAAATTGCTTCAATATGGTGAGCGTGTATGGGGAGTCAAAGATGGTAACGTTGATAGTATAATTGAAGCAACTGAAGAGTTCTTCCGTCAAATGGGACTACCAACTCGATTGTCTGAGGTTAATGTTGGTGATGAAACCATTGAAGAGATTGCACGTCGATTCAGTGAGCGTGGAACAGTGCTTGGCGAATGTGAAAATATTACACCTGAAGTAGTTAAACAAATTTTAAATAGCGCAAAATAATATGAATGTAGCAATTGTAACAGGTGCAGGCGGTGGAATGGGTAGAGTTATCTCCGAAATGTTTGCCGCAAATGGCTATACAGTCATTGCTGTTGATATTCAAGAGGCGACTTTTAAATACGACAATATCTACTTTAAAAAGGCGGACTTGTGTTCGTATGAGGATATTTGTAGTGTGTTTGAGTATGCAAAGAAGAATTTTGGTGGTGTACACGTTTTGGTAAATAATGGTGCGATTAGTAAGTTTTCAAAAAATGTGTTTGAGATAACACCCGAAGAGTTTCGCAAGGTGATCGATACCAACCTATTGGGTAGCTTTATGTGTAGCAAACAGTTTATCGAGGCAAACAAAGGACAAAGATATGGTCGAATCATAAATATTGCATCGACACGTTGGAATCAAAATCAAGCTGATTGGGAGGCTTATGGAGCTTCGAAAGGGGGTCTTGTGTCAATGACAAATACTATGTGTATTTCGTTGGCTGACACGCCGATTACGGTCAATGCAATTAGTCCAGGTTGGATACAGTGTTCAGATTATGACACTCTATCTACCGAAGACCACAAACAACACCCATCGGGCAGAGTTGGAGTTCCTGAAGATATTGCGAGAATGGTTATGTTCTTATCAGCACCCGAAAATGACTTTATCAATGGAGCGAATATTGTAATTGATGGTGGTATGACCAAAAAGATGATTTATCACACTTCGGAAGATTTCTGGAAAGAACAATAGTATCTTTATATTAAAAATTGAAAATATGGCAACAACAACGGATTATATTGAATTTGTAATGGAACAGCTAGAGAGGCTCCCTTTTGAGCTTAGATACAAGAAGATATTTGGAGAATATTGCATTTATGCTAATGACAAGCCAATATTGCTTGTTTGTAATAATACTGTTTTTGTAAAGATTCTCCCTTGTACGGAAGGTGTGATGGAGGGGGCTCTTGTAGGTGAGCCTTATAGTGGTGCAAAACCTCATTATATGTTGGATATTGAGGATTCGGAACTTGTTGCAAAGGTTATTCCATTGCTTGAACAAAACACTCTCCTACCAAAACCTCGCAAACCCAAAAAATAACAAATTCAAAAAAGCGTACATTCTATTCTGAATTTTTATCCGAGAATGTAGAGCAGGGTATCAACTTGTTTATAAAACAAATAATTATTATTTAGATATAGAATTTAGCAATTTAGGAAAAGTGATTAAATATTGATAGTAGTACTTTTGTCCTCAGAGATGAAAAAGAGATTAACAACACAAGAAGATTATATGCAACGGGTAGATAAAGTTGTCGAGTATATTAGAGCTCACCTTGACAGCGAAATCGATCTTGCAACACTTGCAGAACTATCAGCATTTTCGCTGTTCCACTTTCACCGCATAATGCGCGGTTATCTGGGGGAACCAATTGGGGCATTTATAGTTCGCCAGAGAGTTGAAGCAGCGGCTAAAATGTTGCGCTATACCCAAATTGCAATTTCTGATATTGCTTACAGCACAGGATATGATGTACCGTCATCCCTTACAAAAGCATTTGTAAAACTCTACAATATCTCTCCATCAGAATTTCGTAAAACTAAAAACTATCAGATTATGACAACACAAACAAAAAAACCAGCTGTAAAGCTATCAAGAGGCAAACTCATAGAATTAGAGCCAAAAACAGTAATGTATATAAGTAAAACAGGCAATTACAGCAATATAGATTACGGCAATATATTCGAGCGCTTCTGGCAAGAAGTAAAACGCCAAGAGCTATTTTCTAAAGGTATTGAACATCTCGCATTATACTATAACTCTCCCGAGCTAACTTGTGATGAGAATCTTAGATGTGACATCTGTTTACGTGTATGCAAACCTGTTGAACCAAATGGAGAAATTGGCGTAAAAACCATAGATGGAGGGAGTTTTGCAATGTTCACCTATATTGGAGAATATAACAAAGTGGGTGCAGCATACGACAAAATTTACGGAGAGTTACTTGCAAAAAATGGATGGAAGGTGCGCAGCAACTACTGCTTTGAAAAGTATGTGAGTGATCCACGCAGGACTGCTCCCGAAAAACTCAAGACAGAAATCTATATACCAGTTGAAATACCTCAAAATAACTTCTCCACCTTAGCAGAAATCTGATCTATATTATTGATAAGCTCCTGCTCCCAGGGTATAAAATTGAAGCTATCCCAGAAATTTTCGTCATATTTAAATTTGGTATCGGAGAAAATAGTATGTGTAGGGATACGATCCGCGCGTTGAAAACGGAAAACATTCTCAGTATCTATTTTACAGGTCACCATTTCAAACCAAGTGTGTAAAACAGAGTTTCCAATCCATTGATTTTTCTTTTTAATCCTAAAAAACAAATCACCCCGAACATGATTAATATAATATTTTCCATCATAAGGTTTATAAGATATAGTATACTTTATTTGTTGAGGAGTTATCTTTATAGAACGTGCCTTCCTCACTATTAGCATATCTGCAGCCTTATGAACATAATCGGGGTGAATTTCAAAATTAACCTGTAATAAAGCACTGTTCGCATCATCAATATAAATCTCACCTCTATAAAAAGGGGATTTTATCCCTTTCTTTTGCTCAAAATATACAACATTTACCAACCGTCCATCAATGACTGAAGATTTTCCTCCTTTATAATGATAAATATCCTCATTAGATTCGGGTGTAAGAAAATTTGGTAACTGTTTAATCATATCCAGTTTAAGACAAGCATCTATACCTGCACTGATTTTGGCTATAAGAGTATCAGTAATTTCAGTATTCACAATATGGCTTTTCTTAAGAAGCATCACCTGATCAGAAGATACACTAATGGTTGGTGAGGTCTTGAAAACCTTGAATACAGCCTCAGTAAGTGTTCTGAACTTATTTCTATATTTAATTCCCTCTCGGTAAAAAGTAGTAAGATATACATCCTTTGTTGCATAATTTGTTGGAATGCTATCTAGCATCTCCAACATAATATTTATTGGATTAACAGATTGCACAATTACTTCCGGTATCTCCATAATCAGTGGCTCCATTGGTAATACAGTGTGCTTATTTGCAAGTATTGCAATATCTATATCCTGAGCATGATACCCTAAATGGAAAACATAAATTTTACAGCATTTCAAGGAGTCAGGCAAGCGTAGTCTAAACTCTCCATTACTATTAGTAATACTCCCAATTGAGCTACCCCTCACCCCTATCGTGCCATAAATTACCGGCTCTTTGGAATGCTTATCCAGCAATTTACCTGATATTGTAAAGTAAGAGAGTGTATCATCTTTTGGGGTAGAAACATCATTTTTATCGCCGCAATATATAAGTATATGATCCCCTACAACCTTCAGCTCAGCATTATCATTTCCAATAATATCATAAATTGCCTGCCTGACTGTGCGCTTTCCCTCTTTTAATTTGACAATCTTATCATTGTCTACAATTTTACTATCATAAATAAAAAGATACCCTGATTGCTCAGAGATTGCCCCCAGCATGGAATAAACTGTCCCTTTGCTCTTTACATAGCATATTCTTTGTTCCAAAATATCTTTTTCCTGTCCATAAGCTAGTGCTACTACCGGAAGTGTTAAAAACAACCAGAAGAATAACTTTAAGTAAGCGTATGAAAAGATAAGTGACATATCAATTTATTATTCTGACAAAGTTATTAAATCCCCATCTCTATTTAATTCAAGATTCATTGCAAGAGATATAAGCTCAGCCATAGATTCAACAGAGTTGTTAGAAAAAGTAACAGTTAATTTTCTCTCCCCTAGTGAATTTGAGGCATACAACTGTAATTCTGGCGAATGCAGATTTATTATACGAATAATATTACTTAAAGGCTCATCTTTAAATCGCATTTTTTGCGCATAACTGGCAAACTGTTCCGAGTCATTATTTTTACTTAAATGTAAATCTTTACTGATCAAGGATACTGTTTCTCCTGCATGAACATAAACAATTTGTCCATCCTTTTTCAAAGTAACTTTTACTTTACCCCTCTGCACAGAGAGTTCAAAAGGTTTATTATCTAAGCTTTTAACATTAAAAGCGGTGCCCAATACCTCAATTATCACTTCATTTGTTTCTATCAGAAATGGACGTTTTTTATCCCCCATAACATCAAAAAGAGCACTGCCATGTAAAATCACCTCTCTTTTATCCGGTAAAAAACCTGATGGATAGCGCAATGAGGTATTTTCACCGATATAAACAACTGATCCATCCTCAAGGGTAGTAACTAATGTTGATTTCTCCATATTCTGTTTCACAAGAAAAGTCTCCATCTCAATATTAGTATCTCTATTTAGATAGCTTACAGAAAAATATATACAAATTAATATTGCAGCTACTGCTCCTGTCCATTTCAGCACAAAAGGTGAAGAGAAATGCTTACGCTCTTCTTTTCTGAGCAGACCCTCGGAATCCAATCTTGAATACAAATTATCCCAAGCTCTGTCTGTTTTTTCTTTATTATTATCTATCTGCATCATGTGGTCTGAATATAATTTTCAATTTCAATTCGTAAAATCCGTAGTGTTTTAGTCATTTCAGCTTCAACGGTCTTAACTGAAAGGGAGAGTAAAGATGCTATTTCAGAGTATTTCTTTCCATCTACCCTGTGCATTTTAAAAATAGTTCGCCTACGTTCGGGCAGTTTTCTCAATGTATCATTAATTAATCGCTCAAGCTCTTTATACTCAATACTTTCCTCTGGTTCGCAACAGGTTTCTTTACATTGGGTAGCCAATACTTTCTCGCGATACATATTCCTCACTTTTTGATGCTCACAGTACTGAAATACCTCTCTCCGTACCGCCCCATATAAATAACTTTTTATAGATTTAAGTATCTTTATCTCTTCTCTCCGCTTCCATAAATTATAAAATAACTCTTCTACAATCTCCTCTGCAACATCCATCTCTCTTGTCATACTGGCAGCATACCAACAAAGAGGCGAATAATAGCGCCGAAAAAGCTCTTCAAACGCCTTTATATCGCCCTCTTTTATTTTTGCAAGTATGAATACTTCATTCAACATATCCACGTAATTTCAGGTTTGTTTCAAATATAATAAAAGTAATTAAATGTTTTACTTCGATCGTTTTAATAATTTACCTACAACATTTTCCAAT
>CAZYQA010000054.1:0-1029 GCA_964649555.1 uncultured Muribaculaceae bacterium | reverse complement strand
GTTTTTAAAATTTGCTACTTTATCATAGAAAACATCTCTGTTTCCAAAAGCCATTTTAGATGGAAAAGGAATTACATTTTTATCATAACGATCTGTAACAACCATCTCAGAAACTACATTATAATTTGTGGCAAACAATCGCTTTTTCCAATCACACTTAAATCTAATTATATTACGTATATAGCTGAGGTAGCTTATTCCATTATCATACTTGTATGTAATTAGGAATGAGAGCTCCTGAGGCTGAAAGCGTAGCCCTGCAGGCTTCTTATAAAGTATTATTGAGGTAGCCTTGCTTAAATCAGTCATAACAAGTGAAAATTCTGCACGTGTAAATGATAATCTTTCTTTATCAATATAAAACTTACCATAATATGGAGCATACAGGTTATCTGTATTGGGCTGGAAGCTTATCACATAGTTTGGACGATTATCAATACTTACCGGCTCTTCCATTATAAAAGAGTAATAAGGAAGATCTTCAACATTTAATATATTTCCCCTACTTTTTACAATATCAAGATTTACAAACAAGTTAGGCCCCCCTTGAAGTTTTACACCTAAAGTATCTCCCTGCTTCTGGCTAAGTAAACGACGCCCTTTCAATATCCTCACCATATCATCATCAATCGGATCTTGATAAGGGCTTTTATAAACATCAACAACTGCTTCGGAAATATTTATATAGCGGCGCCCTTTTTGAGCGGTCTCTCTATAAAATCCCGTAAGCATATTAGAATTACTACTATAATTCATAGGTATTTTTTCAATAGCCTTTTCAATTATCAATCTGGGATTATTAGGTAGTACAACAATTTCATTTAATAAATCCTTATAGGGTACAAGCAATATCTTAATATTCTCAGGATTATTTTTATCTACCACTGTACTGTAATTATTATATCACCGGGCCGGCAGAAAAGTAAAAATGCGCCTGTCGGACGATTCTGTAAAAAAGCCGCAGGCGTTTTGCAAAACCTGTTTTGGCTGCCTGTGTTCCTCGCAAATGCTCTTTATTTCGCTGTTTTG
>CAZYQA010000053.1:0-11094 GCA_964649555.1 uncultured Muribaculaceae bacterium | reverse complement strand
AGACTTTCTTACATATATCGCACAATTTATCTTCTGCATATTGATACCTTTTTTACCTCTTTTCTTTGTTCCCCTCATAGTAGTTTATGTATGCTTGATTTACGATTCTGTTTCCTCCCGGTGTTGGATAATTTCCTGAGAAATACCAATCTCCGCAGTGTAAGGGGCAAGCTTTATGTAGGTTTTCTACTCTCTGATATATTATGCTTACTTCGCATTTTGTATTTTCGGGTGTCACCATCTGAGCAATCTTTTTTGAGATCTCTTCTTGCGTAAACGGAGCATATATCTCTTTTACATAGTTTACATTATCAGTATGTTGTGGTGATGTTGTCGTTTCTTTGCATTTTGTGTACACCTCGTCCATTATATATGTTGTACCCCTCTCTTTGTGTAGCTGTACTGCCGCATTAAATGCTATGAATTCTCCCATTCTGCTCATATCTATACCATAGCAATCGGGGTATCTCACTTGTGGGGATGATGATACTATTACTATTTTTACAGGGTCTAGCCTGCTGAGTATTTTTATTATACTTTGCTTTAGTGTTGTGCCCCTTACTATACTATCATCTATTATTACTATTGTGTCCTTTTTTGGAACAATTGTGTTATATGTAATATCGTATACGTGCGTAGCTAAATCATCTCTGCTACTCCCTTCTGCAATGAAGGTCCTTAGTTTTATATCTTTTATCGCAAGTTTCTCTGTCCTGATTTTGTGTGAAAGTATTTCCTTAATCCTTTCAGGCGTTTTTTCTTCTTCTTTCAGCGTTGAGATTGATTTACATTTTAGATCGTTCAGGTAATCATTTACCCCCTCTATCATTCCATAATATGCTATTTCTGCTGTGTTTGGGATAAAAGAGAACACGGTGTCGTCTATATTATAATTTATCTCTTGAAGTATCTGTTCTTTTAATAGCCTTCCCAGAGATTTTCTCTCTTTATATATATCGGCATCGCTACCCCTTGAAAAGTATATTCTCTCAAATGAGCATGGGCTTACATTTTCGGGCTTTGTGATACATGATATTCTGGTTGTACCATCTCTTTTGATTATGATAGATTCTCCTGCTCCTAATTCTTTTACGCTATCGTAGGATACATTCATTGCTGTTTGGATCACTGCTTTTTCCGATGCTACTACTACTATTTCATCATCTATGTAATAGCTGCATGGCCTAATGCCCCATTTGTCTTTGAATACGAAACTCTCTCCGCTCCCTGTTGCTCCAATTATGCAGAATCCTCCGTCCCATATTTTAGAGGCATCTGTTATTATCCCTTCAATTTCTATGTTATCTTCTATCTTTTTATCGAGTTCTTTGCCTGCGTACCCTTCTTGCCTGTATTTGCGGAATAGGTTGTTGTGGTGGTCATCTAGTAAATAGCCCAGTTGCTCCAGCATAAGAAATGTGTCTGCATTATTCCTTGGGTGTTGCCCCTGTTTTACTACGGCATCCATGATCTCGTGTACATTTGTTAAGTTGAAGTTCCCGGCAAGGCATAGGTTTCTGCTTCTCCAGTTGTTTCTCCTTAGGAATGGGTGTACATAGGACATTCCTGATTTTCCGGTAGTGCTATATCTTAAGTGCCCCATATATACTTCCCCAACGTAAGGGAGGTTTTCCCATTTCATTCCCTCTTTCTCTCCTTCCTGAATTTTTTTGTTTATCTCTGTGAAACATCCGCTGATAGCGGTATTGCCCATTGCCCTTTCTCTGAATATGTATTCATCTCCCGGCGAGGCGTCTAATTTTACACATGCAACTCCTGCTGCTTCTTGCCCTCTGTTATGCTGCTTTTCCATAATTAGATATAGCTTTTCGAGGCCGTATCTGTATGTTCCGTATTTTTGTTTGTAGTAAGATAGCGGCTTTAGAAGTCGTATTAGTACGATACCGCATTCGTGTTTAATTTGATCGCTCATTGGATGTAGTTCTAAGATGCTGCAAAGCTAATAAAATTATTGATTGCTGTAATTAATATGGATAGCACTTTTTCCATAAAATCGCTAAGTATAGGTATGGGGGCAAGGAGAGCTGATAATATGAATGTGTAAATGATGAGAGTAGCAAGTGGGATTGCAATTAAGTTGGTAATTATAAAGGTGGGGGAGTAGTTTCCGAATATGTAGAGTGTGATAGGGAGTGTTGTAATCTGGCATGAGATGGATATGGATACTAACGATGTGATGTATTTGTATATTTTGTTTCTCAGATGCCGTATTTCTAATGCTTTTGTTATTATTGGTGAAATGACAATGATGCCTATCATTGCCGAAAATGATAGCATAAATCCAATTGAACTTATGTTGTTGGGGTTTATCAATAGTAATATCAGTGCTGTGAATAGTAGGATTGTGTATTTTGAGTAGCCACGGCAGTAGAATGTTATCAGATTGTAGCATATTATCATTATTGTGGCTCTTAATACTGATGGGGAGTATCCTGTGATATGGCAATATATTATCAGGATTATTCCCGATAAGATTATTTTAAGGATTCTTTTTTTGTAGCTGAAGTTTAGAATATATAATAAAAGGTTTATCATAGAGTATATTATCCCGGTATGTAGCCCTGAGAGTGCCAGTATGTGCATTGCTCCCGATTGAGAGTATGAGTGCTTCAGCTCTTTAGGGAGCTCTTTTTTATCGCCTAGAATTATAGCTTTTATAAATTCTGAATCTTGGTTATGGGTATATTTTTTCTCTATTTCTTTTGTAATTTGGTTTTTTATGTTGCTGCCAGGGTGCTTGATATTTATTTTTGCTGTATTGTATGAGTAGTTATATGCTATCCCGATGAGTAGGGAGCAGATTAGTGATATGTATATTGTTTGGTTTTTTGATAATTCTATCTTTTTCCCAATAATTATTATTGTGTATAATATTATCGATGTGATAATGGGGATAATTATATATAGAGAGAAATCTAAATATTTGCTGAGTGAAACTCCTGCTATAAAGAATATTATAATTTTATCTACCCACTTCATCGATCTGCACTGTTAATAAATTATTATGTAAAAATAGTATTTTTGATTTATCTTTGCAAACGTGAAGAAAATAGCATTTATAGTTAATCCGATATCAGGCACAGGTCAAAAAGAGAGTGCTATTGCTTATCTGAAAGAAGTTTTTGCAGATGAGCAGCAATTTCATACTACTTTTTATAAAACAAGTTTTGCAGGAGATGCTTATCTGGCTGCAAAGAGATTTACCCAAGAGAATTACGATATTGTTGTTGCAATAGGGGGAGATGGCACCGTGAATCAGGTAGCTAAGGGGCTTATACATAGTGATACTAAGCTTGGGATTATCCCTTTTGGCTCAGGTAATGGCCTTGCGAGGCATCTTAAGATCCCTTTGTCTTATGCTAGTGCTGTGGATACTATTCTTAAAGAGAAGGTGCAGCTTATTGATGCAGGGCAGATAAATGATGAGACTTTTTTCTGTACTGCCGGTTTGGGTTTTGAAGCTGTGATAGGTGATAGATTCAATTCCGGAGGGAGCAGAGGCTTTATAACTTATATGGAGCATTGTGCTAAAGAGTATGTAAGATATAAATCGGAGAATTATATTATCAATATTCAAGGTAATCAGTATATCACTAAAGCATTTTTGATCACTTTTGCAAATTGTGCTCAATGGGGGAATAATGTTTATATTGCTCCGGATGCTAATATTTCCGATGGTATGATTGATATGGTTGTCTGGAAAAGGCTACCTTTTGTGAGTGTACCCATTTTAACTGCCGAGTTACTTTTGAAAACTATTCAGTTTTCTCAGTTTATTGATACTTATAAATGTAATAATGTTACAATCATCAGAGAGAATGAAGGTTTGATTCAGTTTGATGGAGAAAGCAGGGTGATGGGAAAGGAAATTAATGTCTCTATTATTAATCATGCGGTAAAAGTGATAGTTCCTTAGATTATGTGCATATTCTTAAAATTTTTTAGCAAATGAGGGAAATTTGCTTACATTTGTTCCAAATTTTACTTAAACTTCTATATTTTATTTTAATTTTTTAATTATGATTATTCTTGTTTTGAACTGCGGAAGTTCTTCTCTAAAATATCAAGTTCTTGATATGAAGAGTGAGAGCGATTTTTCGTTACTTGCAAAAGGTCTCGTTGAGAGAATTGGCCAAGACGCCGGTGATATTTCTCATAGAGTGACTGGTAAAGATAAGTATGAGGTACGTTTACCTATTCCTAACCATACTGAAGGTATAAAAAATGTTTTGGATTTATTGATTGATCCTTTACATGGCGTTATCAAATCTCTTTCTGATATTAACGCGGTAGGGCATAGGGTAGCTCATGGTGGAGACCTATTTAAGAAAAGCGAGATAGTTCATAGTGAAGTTATTGAGGGTATAGAGAAATGTTGTGAGCTTGCTCCGTTACATAATCCTGCAAACTTGCTTGGTATTAAAGCTATTCGCTCTTTGATGCCTGAAGTGCCTCAAGTAGCTGTTTTTGATACTTCTTTCCACCAAACAATGCCTGAGAAAGCATTTATGTATGGTATCCCTTATGAGTATTATGTAAGAGATAAAGTGAGAAGATATGGTTTCCACGGTACTAGCCATAAATTTGTTGCTGAGAAAGCTGCTAAACTTGCCGGTTTAGATTTTAATAATTCTAAAATTATCACTTGCCACTTAGGTAACGGTAGCTCTATTGCAGCTGTTTTAAATGGTAAATCTGTTGATACTTCTATGGGATTCACTCCTGTTGAGGGTATTTTAATGGGTACAAGATGTGGTAATGTGGATGCCGGAATTTTGACATATCTTCAATCTAAATATGAGTTGAGTACTGATGATCTTAACGCCTTGATTAATAAAAAGAGCGGTTTCTTTGGTATCAGCGGATTATCTTCTGATGCAAGAGATGTTGAGAATGCTGCAGAGGAAGGGCATGGCAGAGCTATTCTTACTTTAGATATGTTCCGTTATGGTGTATTGAAATATATCGGTTCTTATGCTGCTGCTATGAATGGTGTTGATCTTATTGTTTTCACCGGAGGTATTGGTGAGAATGATCCTGTATCAAGAGAGGCTATCTGCTCTGATCTTACTTATTTAGGTGTGAATTTTGATGCTGCAATCAATAAAGGTTTAAGAGGTAAGGATGTGATCCTTACAGCAGCCGATTCTAAAGTAAAAGTTGCAACTGTTACTACTAATGAGGAGTTGGTTATTGCTAAAGAGACAATGCTTTTAGTTAAATAATACTAAATAATAACAATATATTTTAAAAGAAATGATTACAAATTTTAATGAGCTTTTTGAACAATTACGTTCTAAACCGAAAAAAAGATTAGTTGCTGCTTGGGGTGTGGATGATCATACAATTTGCGCTGTAGCGAAAGCTATTGAGGCAGGTATTGTAGATGGTATTTTAGTTGGTGATGAGAAAATGATTCGCCAAGTATGTGCGCAAGAGAATATTGATCCTACTATCTTCACAATTATTCCTAATGAGAACGAGGTTAAATCAATTGCTCAGGCTGTAGGTTTGATTAATTCAGGTGATGCTGATATCCTTATGAAAGGATTGTGCAGTACTGATAAATATATGAGAGGTATCTTAAATAAAGATAATGGTTTATTGCCTCCTAAAGCTGTGTTGAGCCACGTGGCTATCGTTGAGAATCCTAATTATCATAAATTATTGATTATTGGTGATATGGCTGTGATCCCTCAACCTGATTTCAAACAAAAATTAGCTATCACAGGTTATTTGGTTAATACTGCTAAATCTCTTGGTATCAATAAGCCTAAAGTTGCTTTAGTTGCTGCTACTGAGCAAGTTTTAACAGGTATGCCAGCTTGTGTTGAGGCTGCTATGATTGCTAAAATGGCTGATAGAGGTCAAATCCCTGGTGGTGCTATCATTGATGGTCCTTTAGCTTTGGATGTTGCTTTATCTAATGAGTGTGCAGCAATTAAGAAATTGGTTAGCCCTGTTGCTGGTGATGCTGATTGCTTGATGTTCCCTAATATTGAGTCTGCGAATGTTTTCTATAAAACAAATACTCAATTATGTAATAATGTAAAAATGGCTGCTATTGTAGCAGGTGCAAAAGCTCCTTGTGTTTTATCTAGCCGTGCAGATAGTATTGACACCAAATTGAATTCTATTGCTCTGGCTGCTATAACTTCAAAATAGTAGTATTATGGGAAAATTTATTTTAGCAATTAATCCGGGTTCAACTTCTACTAAGATTTCTGTTTTTGAGGATAGAAATGAGGTTTTTACTAAGACTCTAAGGCATTCGAATGAGGAAATTAGTAAGTATAAATCTGTAATAGATCAGCTTGGTTTTAGAAAAGAGACAATTAAAGAGGCTCTTAAAGAGAATAATATTGCTTTACAGGATTTAGCTGTAATAGTTGGTAGAGGTGGTATGCTTAAACCTATTCCAAGTGGAATTTATGAGGTGAATAAGCATATGATTGATGATCTTACTAATTGCGATGTTGAGCATGCCAGTAACTTGGGTGCTATTATCGCTAATGAGCTTGCTTGTGAGATTGGCAATATTAAAGCTTTGATTGCAGACCCTGTAGTAGTGGATGAGCTTACAGATGTTGCTAGAATTTCGGGAAATTCGAAAATTGTAAGGGTTTCTACTTTTCATGCTCTTAATCAAAAAGCTATAGCTAAGCTATATGCTAAAGAGGTAGGAAAAAAATATAATGAATTAAATCTTATTGTAGCTCATCTTGGTGGTGGTGTTTCTGTAGGAATACATAGTAATGGTAAAGTTATAGATGTGAATGATGCTTTGAGAGGTGAGGGGCCTTTTAGCCCTGAGCGCTCAGGTGGATTACCGCTTATGCCTATCATAGATATGTGTTTTAGTGGAGATTATACCAAGCAACAAATGAGAAAGATGGTATCTGGTGAAGGTGGAGTTATCTCTTATTTAGGTACTAATTCTTTCAATGAAGTTGAAAAACGTGTAGATGAGGGTGATAAAGAGGCTCAATTAATATCTGATGCTTTTGGGTATCAATTGGCTAAAGAGATTGGTGCTATGGCAACAGTTGTTGATGGCAAAGTTGATGCTATTCTTATCACGGGTGGTATTGCTCACAATAAAGGTTTGATGGATAAAGTTACTGATAAGGTTAAGTTTATCGCTCCGGTTAAAATTTATCCGGGAGAAGATGAGATGGGTGCTTTAGCCGGTAATGGCTTAGATGCTTTGAATGGTATTGAAGAGATAAAAATATACTAATATTTTGAATAGATACGATGTCTTAATTATTGGCGGCGGTGCAGCAGGTTTGTTTGCCGCCGCCATATTTATTAAAGAGTTTAAAAGATTGAACTCTTTAAGTAGTGCTGCATTTCCTAAAGTTGCTATTTTGGAAAGAAATAGTTTATTAGGGAAAAAAATTGGTATAACCGGTAAGGGAAGATGTAATCTTACTAATACAAAGGATTGGAATGAGTTTTCTAAACATGTTCACCCAAATTCTAATTTCTTTAGAGCCCCTTTCCATGGGATGACTAATATTAAGACTATCGAGTTTTTTAATGAAATAGGGCTAGGCACTGTTGTTGAGCGTGGCGATAGGGTTTTCCCTACTAGTATGAGAGCTCATGATGTTACTGCTGCTTTAGCTAATTTTATCTCTGATAATGGTGTTGAGATTCTCACTTCTACTTATGTTTCTGCTATCTCTAAAAATGATGATTTATTTTGTGTAAATATTGCCGGCTCTAAATCTTTGCTGGCTTCTAATTTAGTTGTTGCTACGGGAGGGCTATCTTATCCTGTTACGGGCTCCGATGGTAGTGGTTATGAGTTTGCAAAAGCATTAGGACACTCTATTACTACCTTATTTCCATCTTTAACAGCTGTTGTTCCTAAAAATTATAGTGAGATCTTTCATGGTATTTCTCTTAAAAATGTTTCGGTCAGGCTTGTTGTGAATGGCAGTGTTTTGCAGGAGGAGTTTGGGGATCTTGATTTTACTAATGGTGGAATTGAAGGACCTATTGGTTTTAAGGTGAGCAGAAAAGCTGTATGGAATATCTTAAACGGACAAAAAGTTAAGCTATTTTTAGATATGAAACCGGCTGTGGAGCCTGATAAGCTTTTGCAGAGAGTGGAGCGCGAGGGTATCAATAATCTTAATGCTTTATTACCTAAATTACTTCCCAAAGCCTTGATTAAGCCTTTTTGTGATACAAATAAAGATTTGTCACTCTCTAATTTATGCTATAAGTTAAAGAATTGGGAGTTTGATATTGTAGATTATGTGGGGTATAAGCGTGCTGTTGTTACTGCAGGTGGAGTATCGCTGAAAGAGGTATCTAAGAAGAGTATGGAATCTCAGATTGTGCCCGGATTGTATATGGTAGGGGAGGTGCTTGATATTGATGCGGATACCGGAGGGTATAATTTACAGGTGGCATTTTCTACAGCAGCTTCTGCTGCAATTCATCTTGCAAAGAAGTTTAATTTATAAGATATTAATTGTAATATCTTTATAAATTATCTTTTCTTGTTGTGGTGTGATTGCTTCATTTACAGGCATTAAATCGTATGCTATTATATCTCCAGTATTGAATGATGTGTATTTGCTGATATTCTCTATTATCTTATTTATTGGTGAGAAGTCTTCACTAGAATGATCTTTCAGCTCAATAGGTGAGGATAGATATGTGCTATTATCAAGCGAATTTGCTATATACCATGATTCAGGGGATTCATTGATTAATGAATTTACTATCAGCCTCACTCCATATCCCCCTTTTGTGTAGTATTTTGGTGCAAATTTTTCATTTACACATTTTCCCGATTTTTCTGCTCTAACCCATATAAACGGAACGGCAGTAATGCTATTTATTTCACCGGGACAGAAATAGTCATTACCACCCGAATTAAGGGATGCGCCCGGCTTTATAAAATATGCTCTACTGCCGTATGTATTTATTATTATATTCAACGCTGTTACCTTAATTTTGTTTAATTGTATTTATTTTTTCTTTTGCTCGAATTTTATTTTTAATTCTGTAAGTACACGTTTGGTGTCTAATGTAAAATCACCATTCATTATCCAAGCATAGTAACTAGGCTCTGTGGAGAGTATATGTTCAACTGTTTTGCCTTTGTGTTTGCCAAAATTGATTATCGGCTCATCTTTTTCGTTATATACTATTCTCCCAGCGTAATCTACCAGCTTGGTATGGGTAGAAAATTCTGCAAGCATTTCCATGTTGTTTTCCAATGCCTGAGGGTATCTATCCAATTGAGCTTTTAGAATTTCATAAGTTGCAATGGTATCTGCTTCTGCAGAGTGCGCATTTTCCAACTCTTTTTCGCAGTAGAATTTATATGCTGCCGAAAGGGTTCTTTGCTCTAGTTTATGAAATATATTTTGTACGTCTATTACGTTTCTTTTTCTAAAATCAAACTCTACACCTGCTCTTAAGAATTCTTCTGCTAATAGTGGTATGTCGAATTTATTTGAATTGTATCCTGCTATGTCGCAACCTTTCATCCATGTTGCTAAACTTTTTGCAACTTCTTTGAATGTGGGGCAATCTTTTACATCTTCATTGGATATGCCGTGTATCTTTTCTGCTTCTTTAGAGATAGGGATTGTAGGATTTATTCGTCTGGTTTTTATCTCTTCATCTCCGTTAGGCATCACCTTTACCGCACAAATCTCTACAATTCTGTCTGTGGCAACATTTAACCCGGTACTCTCTATGTCAAAGAATACTATCGGATTTTTTAAATTTAAATTCATCTTAAACTGTAAAATGATTAGTTATTTATTCTCATTGGCATTAGTAATGCGCATATTTCTTCTTCAGGCTCTGTCTGTACTGCAGGCTGTACCAAGATTGCTCTATTAGGGTCTGCAAGTTTTATACATATTCTGTCATAAGGAAGATTCGATAGAATTTCTATTAAGAAAGTGGATTTGAACCCGATCTCCATAGGAACTCCGTCATATTCACATTGTAGTGTCTCTTGTGCACTCATTGAGAAATCTATATCTTGAGCAGATATCTCTACCTGATTTGTTTTGATATTGAATACTATTTGGCTTGTAGCCTGATTAGAGCATACTGCCACCCTTTTACAAGCATTTAATATATCTGTTCTTTGTGCTATTAATAGATTAGTATTGTTTTTTGGAATTACACTTTTATAAGCAGGGTATGTTCCTTCAACTAATCTGCATGAGATAAAGAACGGACCAAATGTAAATGTTGCATTTCTTTTATCAAATTCTATCATTACTTGCTCTTCTGTGTATTTTGCAAGGTTGTTTTTGATAATATTTGCAGGCTTCTTTGGAAGTATAAATGATGCTGTTTCATCACTCTTTATATCTGTTCTTGTATAGTATACCAATTTATGAGCATTTGATGCAACCATTGTTGTAGAATCAGGGGTGATATCAAAGAAGATACCATTCATTATAGGCCTTAATTCTTCATCTCCCGTTGCATAAAATGTATTGTTTATCCCCTCTACAAGTGTTTCACCTTTAATTGTGAGCTTATTTGTATCTTGTAGTGTAGGGAGTTGCGGATATTCTGTAACTGATACAAATGGGATCTGAGCATTTCCGCTGGCCCATGATATGTTCATTATGTTTTTATCATCTACAGTTGATATCTTGATAGGTTGAGTAGGTAGCTCTCTTAAAGCATCTGTCAAAAGTTTTGCAGGCACTGCAATTTCTCCACCTTGCTCTACATCATCTATGTTCATTACCATCTTTAGTGTTGTTTCAGAATCTGAACCTGTAACAGTAAGTGTGTTTCCTTCTAATACGAATAGAAAGTTGTCTAGAATTGGTAATGTATTTTTTGAAACTAATACTTTGGAAACCGAAAGTAAACTTTGCAATAAATCTGTGCTAGAAACTATAAACCTCATTTTTTCCTATTTAAAATATTTGCACAAATATACAAAACTTTTGGCATATAATTTGAGTTTGGTGCCATTTATTTAATTATAATATTTTCCTAATATTAAATTCTATATTTTATGAGAAAATCTCTATTATTAATCTTGATAACTGTCGTGCTAAGTGTAAT
>CAZYQA010000052.1:0-11104 GCA_964649555.1 uncultured Muribaculaceae bacterium | reverse complement strand
AAAAACTATATATGTCCTACTTTTGTAGTTATGGATATGAATTCGAAAATTAAGGAAAACATATATAGAATTAGGCGTAGCAAGGGTTTGTCTCAAGAATTTATTGCTACCAATCTAAATATTTCTATCAATTCTTATAGGAAACTGGAGAGGGGAGATACTGTTATTATTAATAAACGTATTGAGAGGTTGGCTGAGTTACTTGAAGTGAGTGTTGATGAAATTTTGTCGTCTTCTACCAAATCTTATATCAAAAATCATAAGACTTTGCCTGATGTTGATGACTCCAGAATTAAGGAGCTTGAAAATCATATCAGAACTCTTAATCAGTGCATAGATTTATTGAATGATAAGCTCGGATATTATACTAAGACAAAATAATTGATACTTTTGTACTTTATTTTTATATCATGAATAATTCTTTGTCCGAGTTCCTTAACCCCAATTTATTGGAGGCTGGGTGCGATGAAGCCGGAAGAGGCTGTTTAGCCGGCTCTGTTTTTGCCGCTGCTGTAATTTTACCTAAGGGGTTTTATCACCCTCTATTAAACGATTCCAAGAAACTTACCGATAAGCAACGTGAGCTTTTACGCCCAATCATTGAAAAAAATGCTGTTGCTTGGTGTGTGGCGAGCGTTTCTGCTGCTGAAATTGACGAAATAAATATCTTAAATGCATCTATCCTTGGGATGCACAGAGCTTTGGATGGATTATCTGTTGTGCCCGAATATATTTTGGTGGACGGCAATAAGTTCAAGCCTTATAAGGAGATTCCGCATAGCTGTATAGTGAAAGGAGATTCCAAATTTGCCTCTATTGCTGCTGCTTCCATCTTAGCTAAAACACATCGTGACGAATATATGGTTGCCCTCTCTAAGGAGTACCCACAGTATGGCTGGGAACGAAATATGGCTTATCCAACCAAAGCGCACTACGCAGCTATCTCACAGCACGGCATCACTCCATACCATCGTCTTTCATACAAGCTAGGTGACCTACAACCGTAAATTGATCGACCACCCACACTTGTAACTCACTAAACATCTGATATATCACTCGATCAAAATCGATTCATGGGTAACCTAGCTAGGATAGAATAGGCATCGCGCATACTGCGAGCCGGATCTGGCTCGTAATCGGCAAGGGCAATTATTTTGGCATACGGGAGAGCATCTGGTGGCAGGGTGTTTATTCCGCATACTATCACTAGTTTTTTATCATATTTCCTACACAGTTTATATACCCCCGACACAACTTTGCCATGAAGCGTCTGATCATCCAGTTTACCCTCACCCGTAAAAACCATGTCAGCCGATTTTATCTTCTCCTCCAAGCCTGCAAGAGAAATAAAAAACTCATTGCCACTCACAAGCACACCCTTCAAATACTTCATAGCCGCATACCCAACTCCGCCAGCAGCACCTGCACCCGGCACAATCGCAATAGCTCCCCCAGAGCCTACGCGTACAACATTCTCCACACCCCTCTCCAGCAAGTTCAGCATCTCTAAGCTCGCCCCCTTTTGAGGCGCATAGGTAAAAGTAGCTCCATGCTCGCCGCAAAGAGGGTTATCCACATCACAAATCACCTCAATAACAGGCAGATTCAAACCCTCAGGCGCTACAATTTCATACACACTTGCCAAACCTCCACCACAAATCATACCTGCAAGCAACTCTCCTGAGCTATTATAAAACCTATATCCCAAAGCCTGTAACATCCCAAAGCCGCAATCATTTGTAGCACTACCTCCGATAGAAAGAAATATCTTTGACACACCCCTCAAAGCAGCATCGGCAATCAACTCCCCAAGCCCAAAAGTAGTGGTATTCATAGGGTTTCTCAAAATATCTGAAATCAACACAAGACCTGAAACCTTTGCCATCTCAATAAAAGCCGTATCCTTATATATAATATAGTATGTATTAATCAGCTCACCCAGTGGATTATGAGCAGAACAAACCACACGCTCATAATCTACATCCTCACGAGAGAGATAATCCTCTATCACCTCGATACTTCCATCCCCACCATCTGCAATCTGCACAATATCAAAATGGAAATCCACCCCTTCATTCTCAGATAAAATCCCTTCACGAATAGCATTAGAAACTTCAATAGAAGAAAGTGATCCCTTAAATTTATCGGGAACTATCACAATTTTTTGTAAATCCGCCATCATTAAGTTATATTTGATAGTTTGAAAAGTAAATTTAGAAAATAAATTCAACGTAAATAATAATAAGTATGAAGAAATTAAGTTTTGCTTTGATAGGAGCCCTACTTTTAGGCTCAATCAACTTAAAAGCAGATGAGGGAATGTGGATGTTGCCTCTTCTGGAAAAATTCAACATCAAGAAGATGCACGAAAAAGGGCTAAAGCTAAGTGCTGAAGATATCTATAGCATCAACCATTCAAGTATCAAAGATGCCATCGTACACTTTGGCGGAGGATGTACCGGAGAGATTGTTTCCGATAAAGGATTACTTTTCACAAATCACCATTGCGGATATGGAGCAATCCAAAAATTAAGCACAGTAGAGCACGATTATTTAAATAATGGCTTCTGGGCGATGAATCTTAACCAGGAACTTCCTGCAGAAGGATTAACAGTAACATTTATCGATCAATTTACAGATGTTACAGCTCAAATTGAAAAAGCACTTGCTAAAGCTAAAAACAATGAGCAAAAGGAGAAACAATACCAAGCAATCTGCAAAAAACTAGAGAGCGCAGCTATTGAAAAAGATCCTACTTTGAAAGCTAAAATAGTTCCTTTTTACAATGGAAACCAATACTTCCTTATCACATCAAGAACATTTGAAGATATCAGATTTGTAGGGGCACCCCCTTCATCAATCGGTAAATTTGGAGCAGACACAGATAACTGGATGTGGCCAAGACACACTGGAGACTTCTCAGTATTCAGAGTATATGCAGACAAAAACAACAACCCTGCAAAATATTCAGCAGACAATGTACCTTACACTCCAAAACAATCATTAACAATCTCTCTTAAAGGTATTAAACCAAGAGATTACACAATGATTATCGGATTCCCTGGAAGAACAAGCCGTTTTATGACATCTGAGGAGGCAAAAGAGGCACAAGATATCAATAACGCTATCAGTATCTATACAAGAGGCGAGAAACAAGATATCTGGATGGAAGATATGCTTGCAGACCCTCAAGTAAGAATTCAATACTCAAGCAAATATGCTAGCTCATCTAACGGCTGGAAAAAATGGATCGGAATGAACGAAACATTTGACAAACTGAAAGTTGTAGAGAGAAGAGCTGCAGATGAAGCTAAATTTACAGAGTGGGTATCGAAAGATCCAAACAGAGTAAAGAAATATGGTGAAGCTCTTGTTAAAATCAATAACGCAGTAAAAAATAGAGCTGAGGCAGCTTACAATATGAGATACCTTTCTGAGGCACTTAATAGTATTGAGCTAATCAGAGCATCATCTCCAAATATGGCAAGCAGAATGGATGCTTTCTACAAAGATTACTCAGTAGAAACCGACAGAAAGCTTGCTAAATCAATGTTGAAAATATATAAAGATAAAGCTGATGCAAAATACCTTCCTACAATATATGAGGTAATCAACACAAACTACAATGGTGATTCAGATAAATATATCGATGATATGTTCAATAATTCTGTATTTGCGAGTGCAGATAAATACAAAGCAGCAAAAGAGGCAAATCAAGATTTAACAAATGATCCTGCTGCAGTAGCGATGAAAAGTATTGCAGCTGTAGCTAAAACTCTATATGACGAGGTAAACAAAGATTCAGAAATGTATGCTGCAGGCAAAAAAGAGTATTTAGCTGGTTTATTAGAGATGAATGGTGAGAATCCAAACTATCCTGATGCTAACTCTACAATGCGTTTAACTTATGGTGAAGTGCTACCATACTCCCCTAGAGATGCCGTAGAATATGATTATATCACTACACTAGATGGAGTAATGCAAAAAGAGGATCCGAACAACTGGGAATTTGTAGTGCCTCAAAAATTAAAAGATCTATACGCTAAAGAGGATTATGTAAATACAAAATATGGCTCTTATGCCCTTTCAAATGGCAAAATGCCGGTTGCATTTATATCAAACAATGATATTACAGGTGGTAACTCAGGTAGCCCAATCCTAAATGCAAAAGGTGAGCTATTAGGCTTAGCTTTTGATGGTAACTGGGAAGCAATGAGTGGAGATGTAATTTTTGAGCCGTCACTTCAAAGATGTATCAATGTAGATATACGTTATGTATTATTTATCATTGATAAATTTGGTGGAGCAGGTTACTTATTAGATGAAATGAAAATAGTCAAATAGATTATGACAAACATGATAGAAAAAATGCTGGGTGGAGTTCTCCATCCGGCATTTGACAAAAATATAGTAGAGCTTGGGCTGATAGAGGAATTGAAAGTAGATCAGGAGAATAAGAAAATCAAGTTTAACCTTGTATTCAAAAATCAGGATCCGTTTGCAGCCAGTATAAAAAAAGAGTGCGAGGAAATACTAAAAGCTAACTTCCCCGATTACAAAATCTTAATAATTGAGCTTATCAGACAAAAAGATAGCCCAAAGAAAAAAGATATTAATCAACTAGGTCTTGAGCAACTTGACAATATAGGAAAGATCATTGCTATCTCATCATGCAAGGGGGGAGTGGGCAAATCAACCGTATCGGTAAATCTTGCTATCACCCTTGCTAAAATGGGGTATAAAGTGGGGCTTGCAGATGCAGATGTTTATGGGCCATCAATTCCATTAATGACCGGAACAGAGGGGATAGTGCCAGATGTTGAATTCGTATACGAAGATGGATACAGAGATAGAGGTGAGTGTGCAGCTTCAGCAGGAATGGATGCCAACTCAGGTGCACCAATTATCACATCTGAGCATGGCAAAGTAGTGAAAGAGATCCTTATCCCAACAGAAAAATATGGGGTAAAATGGATGTCGGTAGGATATTTCATCTCACCGGAACAAGCACTAATTTGGCGAGGCCCAATGGCTTGCAACGCATTAAAACAAATGATCTTACAAGTAAAATGGGGAGAGCTGGATTTCCTTTTACTCGATCTTCCTCCGGGAACCGGCGATATTCATATCAGCCTTGTACATGATATTCCACTAAGTGGGGCAGTTATCGTAACAACACCTCAGGATGTTGCACTGGCAGATGTAGAGAAAGGGATAAATATGTTCACAAATGAGAAGGTAAATAAGCCGATATACGGGATAATAGAAAATATGTCGTGGTTTACCCCTGCCGAACTTCCTGAAAACAGATACTATATATTCGGAAAAGATGGAGGAAAACACCTTGCCGAAAGATATAAAATCCCATTTTTAGGACAAATCCCTCTTATCCAAAGCATAAGAGAGAGAGCAGATGAAGGCATGCCTACAGCATCAGGCTTAGGTGATCAAAACATATTTTTTGAAGAAATTGCAAATAAATTGAAAAACAAATAAGTTACATTTATAAAGCAAAAACCTGCGTTATATTGCTTTTATTAACGATTTTTAAAACTTAACTAATGATATGATATAATTTTATCGTTAGTTAAGTTTTTTTTAGTTTATTTTGAACCAAAATAAATAACGTTTGTTTTTTATTTGAAATAGTTTTTTAAGTTAGGTTAAGTCGGAAAGAGCCACGCTCGGGAGAGCAGGGCTCTTATTTTTTTCCATACTATATTGTAATCATTGTAGCTCCAAACCCATACTCTTTAAATGAAGCATCTTGGCAAGATGATTTAGGATATTTGTTTTTAAGCTCTTTAAGGAGAGCCTGCCTTAACACCCCATCCCCTTTACCATGTATAAATACAACCTTCTTACCCTTTTGAGCCTGCATTTGCCTCATAACCTCATTAAACTTCTCTAGCTGATACAATAATATATCGCCATTATTCATCCCGGTAGTAGATTCAAGAAGAGAATCAATATGCAAATCCACTTCCATTATCCCCTGCGAATTGGTTTTAATCAAAGCATCTTCATTGTTTACGGGTGCACTCTTAGGTGCTGCCTTGGGTTTTAATGAGTGAATATCCTCTTTATACTTTGATTCTAGATCTTTTTTTAGCTTATCAAAACTACTGGATAAAGATATAGGTGAAGCATTCTCATTTATCACCTCAATTTTCACCTCTTTGCCCTGTGCAACATTAAGCATATTAAGAGAAAACTCCTTCTCAATTACAGGCTTCTCCTCCCAGCTTTGAGCTTCATCCACCCCTTTATATGAATTAAACCTCCCCTGCATTACCGCTACCTCTTTGCCGGCACCTCTTTTAAAAGGGATAATCTTTACACCCACAGTTTTTGTTCCATCCTGCAGGGCCTGTTTATCTATCGCAAAAATTGTCTTTCGCTCAAAAGGCAATATCTCTCCCGCAAAAGCAAGATTGCATTTATCTTTATAGTATACCACATAGGTAACCAGCAGATTATAATTACTCTCATTGCTGAGCACAGCATCCTCTCGGGAATACTCCATAGTAATATGGAGCTTATCGCCCCCCTTAACAGAAAGTTTCTTTGAATCATCCTGTTTTGCAACAACATTCTCTTCTATGAGAACACATTCTTTTGTTGGCATAGGGATCTCAAAGCCATCGGAATCTTCAACCAATGCCCACCCCTTCCTATCAAAACCAACAACGATTCCCCCGCCTGTCTGGCTGAGGAATCGTACTTTATCTCCTATCTTCATTTATTACAAGAACTAATAATTTGCGTTTATTCATTAATTTATATAATATTATATAAAATACATTAAACAAATATAGTGAGTTTGTAAGGATAAACAAAAGTTAATATCTGATAATGTTTTTTACTATCTTTGAAATATATATAACATTAGATATGGAGGGGGAATATGGACAACATATATATAATTAATAAATTAAATGAAGGGGAAGGCACCACAATAGAGTTCAAAGAGTCTCAGAGCTCATTACCGAAGAGCTTTTACGAGACAGCTGTAAGTTTTTCAAACACTGATGGTGGTATTATCATACTGGGTGTTAACGACTCTGGATCTATTTTGGGTATTGACAAAATTTGTGTGAAACAAATTATTGCTGATATTATAACGAATCTTAATAGTCCAGACTGTATTACTCCATCAATTTATGTTAACCCAATCGAAATGGAACTTGAAAATAAAACCATTATTATTATACAAATTCCATCAAGCAGCTCAATACACACTTATAAAGGCTCTACATATTTTCGCGCAAGTGATGTAGATATAAATATTTCAAATGACATCGGTAAAATTCAAGAGATAGCATTTCAAAAGAGTAATAATTTCACGGAGTCAATTATATATCCGCACCTAACAATGAAAGACCTGGATTCAACTCTTTTTAAGAGAGTTAGAACACTTATTCGCAATTATAGGAGTGATCATCCTTGGCTATTTGTCAATGACGAACAAATGCTTAGGGAGTCTCTACTATGGCGAAAAGACAATAGAACGGGAGAGCAGGGCTTGACTTTAGCCGCAGCACTAATATTTGGAAAAGATATTGCAATACAGAGCATATTACCTGCATATAAGGTAGAGGCGATGATTCGTATAAAAAACCTCGACAGATATGATGACCGTATTACTCTAAGAACAAATCTATTGGATACCTACATAGCCCTCAAAGAGTTTATAAATAAACATCTTGATGATAAATTCTACTTAGAAGGCGACCAGCGTATAGATTTAAGGGATAAAATATTTAGGGAGGTAATAGGAAACCTCGTTGTGCATCGTGAATACACAAGTGCTTATTCAACAGACTTAATAATATATAATGATTCCGTTGTAGTAACGAATCCCAATAAGCCTATATTTCATGGAGTACTAGATCCATTGAAGTTTAATCCTTATCCCAAGAATCCTAATATTAGAAAGTTCTTTACAGCTTTTGGTTGGACTGATGAGATAGGCTCGGGCGTAAGAAACACTAATAAATATTTACCTATATATACTGGGGGTGCAAAACCAATATTTATTGAAGATGATATCTTTAAAGTTGAAATTCCTTTAGAAAACATAACACTGAATAAATTTAAAAACGAGTGGACTAAATGGCTGGAATTAAGTATAGATAAATCTGAGCATTTAGCTCAAGCTTTAGCTAATATTCCGTTAGGAAGTGATTATATTAATCTTAATTGGGAAGATCTAATTTTAAAATTACTACCCAGTTGGAATGAAAAAGGTACCCAGCTATTAAACTTATCTTGGACTAATAATCAAGTAGTTCTAGAAAATGAAATTAAAAAAGTACCCAGTTGGAACGAAAAAGGTACCCAGATATTACGTGTTAAAATCTGGTACTACATGGCTATACTCTCTTTATGTGGTGAGCCTATTTCAGCTAATGATCTTTTAGTGGCTTTTGATTATAAAAACGACACTCGATTTAAGAATAACTACATCAAGCCTTTAAGAGAAAGCGGCCTGATAACACTTACTAATACAATAAAACCAACATCTCCAGATAACAAATATGTTATAACAGAAGAGGGTAAGAGGTTTTTAGCAGGATAATAATCGTTATCGTTTTATGTAATAATCCCATTAAATGAATCACATAAAACGATAACGACAACTATTCTTACAATAAGTTCTTCACAAGTGTAGATATTACTCTTCCATCAGCTTTACCTGCTAATTGCTTAGTTGCTACACCCATAACTTTTCCCATATCTTGCGGGCCGGCAGCTCCAAGATCAGATATAATAGCTTTAAGAGCCTCTTCGATTTCAGCTTCTGTCATTTGTTTTGGAAGATACACCTCCATGCAAGCAGCCTCTTCAAGCTCCTTATCTGCAAGCTCTTGTCTGTTTTGATCAGCATATACCAAAGCTGTCTCTTTTCTTTGTTTTACCAACTTTTGAATCAACTTTACTACCGCTTCATCAGAAATCTCCTCAGATCCATCTGCTGTTTTTACCAATAAAATTGCAGATTTAATTGCTCTAAGCGACTCTAATCTAATTTTCTCTTTAGCTAGCATTGCCGCTTTAATATCTTGCTGTACTTGTTGCTCTAAACTCATATCAATAAGTATTAATTAGTTATCACCTTTAGGGGCAAAGCTTTTCAAGAAAAGCTCATCCATTTGTGCATTATCAATGTATGATGGAGCATCAAGCATCACATCACGTCCATTATTATTTTTAGGGAATGCAATATAATCTCTGATTGTCTCTTGACCTCCGAATAGAGCACAGAATCTATCAAATCCAAATGCGATACCACCATGAGGAGGTGCACCATATTTAAATGCGTTGATGATAAATCCAAATCTGTAATCAGCATCCTCTTTTGAGAAACCTAAAACCTCGAACATTCTCTCTTGAATCTTAGAATCATGTATTCTTATAGATCCTCCACCAACTTCAGTACCATTTAATACGAAGTCATAAGCATTTGCACTTACATTTGCTAAATCTTCTTGTTTATTGCTGAAGAATTTATCCATATCCTCTGGCTTAGGTGCAGTAAATGGATGGTGCATTGCATAGAATCTCTTAGTCTCCTCATCCCATTCTACAAGTGGAAAATCGTAAACCCAAAGTGGAGCAAACACTGAATTATCTCTGTATCCTAATCTGCCACCCATCTCTAATCTCAATGTTCCCAACATACCTTGTGTTTTCTTTTTATCTCCAGAAAGTACAAGGATAAGGTCACCCTCTTTAGCACCCATTTTGTCTGCTATCTTTTGTAAAACATCTGCTGAATAAAATTTATCTACAGATGATTTAATGCCATCAGCGCCTAATTTTATATAAACTAAACCTTTAGCTCCAATTTGAGGCCTTTTTACCCAGTTAGTAAGCTCGTCCAGTTGTTTTCTTGTATACTCGGCACAGCCTTCTGCTACAATTCCTCCAATATATTCAGCATCTTCAAATACAGGGAATCCATGCCCTTTTACATCAGATGTAATATCATTGATTTTCATTTCAAATCTGATATCCGGTTTATCTGATCCATAATATTCTATTGCATCTGCATAAGACATTCTTGGGAATGCTGCAGACATATCTTTTCCTAATACATTTTTGAAAAGAGATCTGATTAAACCTTCAAATGTGTTTAAGATATCCTCTCTCTCTACAAAAGACATTTCACAGTCTATTTGTGTAAACTCAGGTTGTCTATCTGCTCTTAAATCCTCATCTCTGTAGCATCTTACGATTTGAAAGTATTTATCATACCCGGCCACCATAAGAAGTTGCTTAAATGTTTGCGGACTTTGTGGAAGTGCATAGAATTGCCCCGGATTCATTCTACTTGGAACAACGAAGTCTCTTGCCCCTTCCGGAGTAGATTTTATCAGATTTGGCGTTTCTATCTCTAAGAAACCTACACCACTCAGATAATTTCTGGTTTCATGTGCCATTTTATGCCTAAGCTCCATAGCTCTACGAAGTGGACCACGTCTAAGATCTAAATATCTGTATTGTGCTCTTATATCTTCTCCACCATCTGTGTTATCTTCAATTGTAAATGGAGGTGTTACAGCTGCATTTAAAACTGTTACATTATCCAATTTAATTTCAATATCTCCGGTAGGTATTTTTGAATTTTTACTTTGTCTCTCTGCAACTTTACCATGAGCTTGAATAACATATTCTCTACCAAGTTTTTCTACAAGGTCGTTCACATCCTTATTCTCATTCTCATCAATTACCAGCTGAGTAATTCCATATCTGTCTCGTAAGTCTATAAAATTCAGACTACCCAATTTTCTTACCCTTTGAACCCATCCGGCTAAAGTAACCACTTTGCCTACATTTTCTATGCGTAATTCACCGCAAGTGTGTGTTCTATACATATAATTTATGAATTTAAATTCGTAAAGACAGTGCGAAGTTAGAAAAAAAATCAATTCTGTATGGTTTTTGAAACGTTTTTAAGATTACATTGTTTTATAAAAAATATACACACAATAATATGAAACGATTTTTAGAAAAATTCAGTAAGACCATTCTTATGTCGTTGGGAATTACGCTGTTAATGATCCCGGCAAAAGCAACTGGCGACGATGTGCCCGTAAGC
>CAZYQA010000051.1:0-11135 GCA_964649555.1 uncultured Muribaculaceae bacterium | reverse complement strand
GTGCTAAGTGTAATAAGTGCTATTTTGACCGTATTTTTAATTGTTGATGATAAAGAGGTGTTCGGTTCTGAACATCAATCTGTTGTGAATATAAGAACAAATACTTTCCCAGATTTTACTTATGCTGCAGAAAATTCGGTTGATGGTGTGGTTTTTGTAAAGGTTTTGAAGGTGGATAGGAGTAGGCCTATAAGTATTTTTGAGCAGTTGTTTGGGTATAATGATCAAAATAGCAGGGGGAGAGAGAGTATGAGTTCGGGATCGGGTGTTATTATATCTCCTGATGGATATATTGTTACTAATAATCATGTGGTTGCGAATGCTACTGATATTGAGATTACTCTTACTAATAATAAATCTTATAGGGCGAAACTTGTAGGGGCAGATCCTGCAACTGATATTGCTTTGCTTGAGATTGAGGGGGAGAATTTACCTTATTTGCAATTTGCAGATTCAGATTCTTTGAGGCTGGGAGAGTGGGTGTTGGCAATTGGTAGCCCGTATAATTTGAGAAGTACTGTTACTGCAGGGATTGTAAGTGCTAAAGGGCGCTCTTTACCGGATATGAGCGGGAGATTTAAAATTGAATCTTTTATTCAGACAGATGCTGCTGTTAATCCCGGTAATAGTGGAGGTGCTTTGGTTAATAAAAATGGTGAAGTGGTGGGAATTAATACTGCAATTGCTTCTCAAACAGGTGCGTTTAGCGGTTATTCCTTTGCTGTTCCTACCAGTATTGTTAAGAAAGTAGTTGCTGATATTAAAGAGTTTGGTACTGTACAACGCGCCGTATTAGGTATTAGTATGGTGGAGTTAACAGACAGATTGGCAGATTTTGCAGGTGTTACAAAAGATTATAGGGGAGCTTTTATTGCAGATATTGATCCTAATGGAGCTGCTTATGCTGCAGGATTGAGGGCAAATGATGTTATAGTTGTTATTAATGGTGTGGCGGTGAAGAACCCGTCTGAGGTTCAAGAGAGAATAAATGCTTTCAGACCAAATGATAATGTGAGCATATCTATAATCCGAAAAGGGACTCCAATGGAGTTTTCGGTGAAATTATAGGTAATGATTTAGTTATAATAAAAAAAAATATTGTATTTTTGCACGATAATATATCCAGATGAGACAGTTAAAAATAACAAAATCCATAACAAACAGAGAGAGCGCGTCTCTGGACAAGTATCTACAAGAGATTGGTAGAGAAGAGTTAATCACGGTAGAAGATGAAGTAGAATTAGCCCAAAGGATTAGAAAGGGAGATCAAGAGGCTTTGGAGAAATTAACCAG
Source organism: uncultured Muribaculaceae bacterium (assembly GCA_964649555.1). Lineage (GTDB taxonomy): Bacteria > Bacteroidota > Bacteroidia > Bacteroidales > UBA932 > Egerieousia. The sequence goes on along the minus strand of CAZYQA010000051.1, from coordinate 9,842 downwards.
AGCTAATTTGCGTTTTGTGGTTTCTGTTGCTAAACAGTATCAAAACCAGGGATTGAGTTTGCCCGATTTGATTAATGAGGGTAATCTTGGATTGATTAAAGCTGCTGAGAAGTTTGATGAAACAAGAGGTTTTAAATTTATTTCTTACGCTGTTTGGTGGATCAGACAATCTATTTTGCAAGCTTTAGCTGAGCAATCTCGTATTGTAAGATTACCTCTTAACCAAGTAGGTTCACTAAATAAAATTAATAAAGCTTTATCTAAGTTTGAGCAAGAGAATGAGAGAATGCCTTCTCCAGATGAGTTAGCTGATATCTTAGATATTCCTCGTGATAAAATTGCTGATACATTAAGGGTATCAGGAAGACATGTTTCCGTTGATGCACCTTTTGTTGATGGTGAGGATAATAGCCTTTTGGATGTATTAGTGAACTCTGATTCACCTAATGCCGATAGAGGATTGGTGAATGAATCACTTAATAAAGAGATTGAGCGTGCTTTATCAACTCTTACTGAAAGGGAGAGAGATATTGTTAAGTATTTCTTCGGAATTGGTGCTCAGGAAATGACTTTGGAGGAGATTGGTGAATATTTCGGATTAACAAGAGAGCGTGTTAGACAGATTAAAGAGAAAGCTATTAGAAGGCTTAGACATAGTGCCAGAAGTAAACTGCTTAAGAGTTATCTTGGGTAAAGATTTAGACACTTAATTAAATAACTATATACGCTTATGAATAAAATTTTACTATCACTTCTGTCTGCAGGGGTGATTTTTACGTCTTGTAATAACGTGAAAAATGATGTAAATCCATTATTGGTTGAGTGGAATACTCCTTTTGGAATTCCACCTTTTGAGCAAGTGAAAGCTAAGCATTACTTACCTGCTTATGAAGCTGCCATGAATGCTCAGATGGCTGAAATATATGCCATTACAGGTAATACTGAGGCTCCAACATTTGCAAATACAATTGAAGCTTATGATGCTTCAGGCGAGCTTTATTCTAAAGTTTCTGCTGTATTTGGTAGTGATAACGGAGTAAATTCTACAGATTCTTTACGCAATATTGCTAAGGAATTATCTCCTATACAAAGTGCTCATAGCAGTGCTATCAGATTAAATGATACTTTATTCCAAAGAATTAAGTATGTTTATGATAATAAAGATTCTATGGGATTAAACCCTGATCAATTACGCTTAACAGAGCTAATTTATAAAGGTTTTGAGAGCGGTGGCGCAAACTTACCTGCTGATAAAAAAGAGGAATTGAAGAAGCTTAATGCTGAGATCTCTGCTTTGCAATTGGATTTCGGACAAAATCTTTTACAAGAGACAGCAGCTTATACTTTGGTGATTGATAATGAGGCAGATCTTAAAGGCTTAACTCCTAATCAAATTGCTGAGGCTGCCGGCCGTGCTGAGAAAGCGGGGCAAGCAGGAAAATGGATGTTCGGTTTAGATAATCCTAGCATTATGCCTTTCTTAGCTAATGCGGAGAATAGAGAGCTAAGAAAACAAATTCAATTAGCTTACTTAAACAGAGGTAATAATAATAATGAGCAAGATAATAAAGAGATTATCAAAAAACTTATTGATCTTCGCTTAAAACGTGCTCAATTAATGGGTTATGAGACTGCAGCTGATTTTATTTTACAAGATAGAATGGCTAAATCTCCTGAGGCTGTTTATGAGTTATTAGGACAAATTTGGACTCCGGCTTTGAAGGTTGCTGCTTCTGAGGCTAAAGATATGCAAGCAATTATGAAAAGTGAGGGTGCTAATTTCCCTCTTGAGGCTTGGGATTGGAGATTTTATGCTCAAAAAGCTGTGAATCAAAAATTCAATTTAAGTGAATCAGAAATGGCTCCTTATTTTATGATTGATAATGTTAGAGATGGTATTTTCTATGTTTCTAACAAGCTTTATGGAATGAACTTTAAAAAATTAGAGAATGTTCCACTTCCAAATGCAGAGGCTGAGGCTTTTGAAGTAACTGATAAAGATGGTTCTCTTTTAGGAGTTGTATTCTTTGATATGTTCGCTCGTCCGGGTGAAAAACGTGGTGGTGCTTGGTGTGGTGGATTTAGAAGCCAAACTTATAAGAATGGTGAGAGAGTTGCTCCACTTGTAACAATCGTTGGTAACTTTACTCGCCCTGTGGGTGATGAGCCAGCTCTATTGACAACTGATGAGGTTGAAACTTATTTCCATGAGTTTGGTCACGGTTTAGCTTCTTTATTAAAAGATGTTCAATATAGTGGTTTAGGTGGTTATCCAAGAGATTTCGTTGAGCTTCCTTCTCAAATTTTAGAGCATTGGGCTTTTGAGCCGGATGTGCTTAAGGTTTATGCTAAGCATTACAAAACAGGCGAGGTTATTCCTAATGAGCTTGTAGCTAAAATGGAGAAAGCTGGTAAATATGGTCAAGGTTTTGCAACTGTTGAGTATTTAGGTGCTTCTTATTTAGATATGGATTATCATACTTTGAAATCTATTCCTGCTAATCTTGAAGTTATCGAGTTTGAAGCTAAAGATTTAGGTGATAGAAAAATCACTCCTCAAATTCCTCCTCGTTACAGAAGTACATATTTCAATCATACTTTCACAGGTGGATATACTGCAGGTTATTACAGTTATATATGGGCTGAGGTTTTAGATGCTGATGCATATCAAGCATTTGTTGAAACAGGAGATATTTTCAACCCTGAGGTTGCTACTAAATTTAGAAAAGAGATTTTAGAGAGAGCTGGTGAGGCTGAAGCAATGGACTTATATATTAATTTCAGAGGTCAAAAACCGGGTATCAAACCTTTATTGAATAATAGAGGATTGAACTAATAAATATAATTTGACTGATTCGTCAGAGGGTAACTAGCAAGAATATTTCTTGATAGTTACCCTCTTTCTTTAGTAAGTAACTAGTTGCAACGCAAGTTTTATCAAATGGCACATAATCAATATTTTATATCTGAGTTATTAAGGCGTTTTAAATATTTCTTAGGTGTATAGCTTTGGTAATCAGTGTTTTGATAAAACTAGCGCCGCAAGTATTTTCTTTTATTAAAATGGGTAGCCAATTGCAAAGTGGGTGCAGAGGTTTTTCCAGAATGAGCCGGTGATGTTGTAGTAGCCATTTTTGTATGTTTGATATGGAGCATGGAGTGGAACTCCCACATCTACTCTGAATACAAGAAATTGTAAATCGTAGCGTATCCCCAAACCGGTGCCTAAGGCAATCTGTTTGGGGAACTCTTTTAATCGGAATTTGCCTAGTGGTTGTGTGGGATCGTTTCTTAGTAGCCATATATTACCTGCGTCAAGAAATGCAGCTCCCCATAAATCAGCTATAAGGCGAAAGCGCCATTCTATGTTTGCTTCTAAACGCATTGTGCCTGTTTGGTCTAGGTATCCGTATTTTCCTTTTTGAGGCTCTATTCCACCCGGCCCTATGCTACGAACAGTAAAAGCTCTTACGCTATTTGCTCCCCCTATGTAAAATTGTTCGCTATATGGTGCGATAGTTTTGTTGCCATAAGCGAATATTGTACCTGCTCCTATGCGCATTGCTAATGCATTATTTTTATCCACATTTATTAAATGGCGATATTCGCTTGTGATTTTTACAAATTGTGCAAATGAACTTCCTAAAAATCCTTTGTCTTGTTTGCTAAATGGTTCTCCGAATATTGCATATATACTTGAGAGTAGGTTACCTGCAGGTGTGATTGATGTTTGCCACCAGCTAGAGTGTCTTCTGTTTTTATCTACGGAGTTATCATAGGTATATGTAAAGTTCATTGCAGGAATGAATTGGTTTTGTAAACTGATATATAATGATGGATTCTCTTGAGCAATTTGCTTAAACTCTTCTGATTGGTGCTGTAGTAAATTAAATTTAAGATCAATGGGGCTTATGCTATATTTACTCACTTTACTGGTTTGGAAATCGTATGTGACATTACCTCCGAATGAGAGTAGTTTATAATATTTTGCTCTGTTTAGTTGTTCGGCATATATTTTAAATGAGGATGATGTGGGGAAGTGATACTCTTTTTTATGTAGTATTGGGAATATAATTCTTGGGAATTTGAGAGATGTTTCTACTCCCATCTCCCAACTGTTTAGCTTACCACCTTTGCTAGAGCCACCTGTTTGCCATAAATATGATCCTTTTAGTTTTATATTCCATGTTTCACCCCCACCGAATACGTTGTTTTTAGTGAGTGAAAATGATGCACTAGGGCCTGTCTGGCTTGTACTTTTTGTAACTACATTGAATTCCAGTTCGGCGTCAAGTGGTTTTGCCAATGATGCTTGTAATACAAGATCCAGAGTGTCACACCCCGGTAGTGTATCTTTTGGAGAGTACTGTACATTCATGTATGAGAAAATACCTGTTTCTGCTATTTTTTGCTGTATTTGTTGTTGGGTTGATTGTTTGTATATTCCCTCATTTGTGTGTATCCACCTATAAAGCATTTTTGGTTTAACTTTTAGTTTGTTATAGTAATGGATATTAATGCCATTATATATAGTGCTGTCATTGGGCTGTTCTCCATCTTTACCATATATATAAATAGATGTTTTTCCTAAATAAAATACTTTTTGTGCTGCAGCGGGTAATCCTACTACCGGCATCATTCTGAGTGCTACTTTGCCTTTTGTTTGTATTGTGTCTGCTTGGTATGTTATATAATCGGGGCGAAAGTAGAAGTAACCGTTATTTCGGAAGATGTTACTTATTCTTTCTCTCTCTTTATCTAGTTTTGATACACTGAATTGTTCCCCTTTGTATACTAATGATTGATCTTTTATGCTATCTATGATTTTCATTGTATTAGGAGCGAAGTTTATATAGTATAAAGTATCTATATAATAAGGGTTATTCATATCAACTATATATTCTATACTTGCTTTTAATGAATCTTTGGAGTTTGTATTTATTTTGTAATCTACCTTTCCATTGAAGTATCCGTAATCGTAGAGTAGATTTGTAGCTATTTTAGCTCTAATATCGGGGTTTACAGTGGATATGAATATAGGTTTTGCAGCTAGTTTATTGAATATGAATTTTCCCAGCCCTTTCTGGTATTTTACAAAATCGTTATATATCCACATTCCCATTGGTATGGGTATGAATTTAAACATTTTGGTTGATGGGGTTTTGTGTAAAGCTGATTCAATTTGCGAACTTGCAGCTTCGGTTGCAGGTGCCTGAGGTTTTGTTGTATAGTCTATCTTGTATCCCATATATAGAACTTCATCTTCGGGAAGGTTTTTGGTCATACTACAAGAGCTTATTAATATTATTAATAAACCCAAAGTGGTAATTTTATATATATTATTTGTTTTTGTTTTTTCCATTTTTTGAACGAAATATAAAAAGTTCTTTGAATTTATCCATTTTGCGTCTTAGTACTATACCTACTCCTGCTTCTGTGACTTCTCCCTCTAATATTGATTCGTAATTTTTGTCATAAAAGAGTTGTATATATCGTGTGCCTGAGTTGTCTAGTCTGTATTCCAGCCTTACATTATCTATGAAGGAGTCTGCTGAGTTTTCTGCTTCTGCTCCTGTTGATACTTTTCCACCAATAATTATCTGAAATCTATCGTTGAAGAATTTTTGGGAGTAGCTAAAACTATAGTCTGTTTGATTTGCTCCTGTACTTGTGCTATTGTTATCAATTCCCACATTAAAACTAGCTCCTTTTATGTTCCCCATCAAATTATTAATCTGATTGGATAGTACACTGTTGATTGCAGCATCCATATTGAATCCACCTTTTCCTGAGTTTGGTAGATAAACACCTGTTGCAAGCATTGCAATAGCATTTTTTTGCCTTTCATCAGGGCTCATAAGTGCTAATTCGTTTTGGATTTGCGCATCGTTTGGAGCGTTAATATCAAATGCTAGGGAGAGATTTTCAAGTGTATTTTTTATGATTATGGATATTTCAAATTGTACTACTCTTGAGGATCCGTTCTCTTGCCCTACAGATGCTTTAATTTTTTCTGTAGCGGATAAGTTAAGTATTGGATCCATTGGGTTTCCTGTCCATTCAACATAGCTTCCATTTGTGATTTGGAACTCTTTTAGTGGAATAACAGGTAGGGAGTATTTTATTATTCCTCCTGATAATGTGTACCTTCCTGTTAAACTTAATTCTCCTTGAGGAGTGTATGTCAAGGTTAAGTTTCCTCCCCCTTGTAGCTGGATTTTATTTGATTGATCTTGGCTAAGATCTACTTGTAATTGTACATTGGGGGCAATAGAGATATTCATAACCATATCTAATCCTCCCAGGGTAACTGAAGGTATTTCCTGTTTACTTAAAGAAGATGTGTCTGCAAAATTTGTAAATGTTACTAATCCGCTTAATCTGTCCTGTACAGATAGTGGAGAGTCAGTAAGTATATATGTTGCGTTTGTACTATTTAGCAAAGATATATTACCTCTCATTATTAATGCGCTGAGGCTTCCCTGCAGTGTCGCGTCTAAATCAATTGCAACTTTACCATATACAAGGCTCTCTTTTGTTTTCTTTGCATCTAAAAGTATATAATTATTTGCATATAATTTTAGATTTGCTTTGGGGTTTGTAATATCAATGAAATTTATATTTCCATTGATTGTAAATGGGTTATTATTTATAGTGTATATTGCAAAGTTTTCAAATATTAATTTATTGTTTTTAATATTTATAGGGTGGTTATCTAGTCTTATTTTTGCTCCATATTGTGATGAAGCAATATCAACGCTGTCTAGTTTTATTTCTCCGTTGATTATTGGGCTGGAGAAGTTTCCATCTATTTTGAGATTACCATCTAGGTTTCCTTGCAATTTTGCAAGTTTAGTTGGTATAAATGCGTTTGCAAGTGTTAGAGGAAAATTTTCTAGTTTTGAAACAATATTTATGCTATCTTTTTTCTCTGCTGTTTTGCTAATTGTACCTAGAGCTGAAAGTATTTTGTTTTTATTGAGAGATAAGTATGTTTGAATATTTTGCTCTCCGTTTGCTCCGGGTAGCCATGTCCCTTTTATACCTAGGTTTCCTATGTATTCTTTTTCATACCATAGTTTATCAATACCTGCTTCTGCAGATACTTGTAACGATTCTTCTGTCTGTATAAAGTGTGCTTTTGCAGATAGGATGCCTTTTATGTGAGGTATTGATGGTATAATACTTAATAGTTGCTCTAGATCTATATTTGTTAGATTCAGATTGATATTCTGCAATGACGTGGTATCTGTAGGGAGTGACTGAATATCAATACCTACTCCTTGATTATCGCTCATGCTTATGTTTGCATATACCCTGTTGTTATTATGGAGGTATATCCAATTCTTTTTTTCTTTATAACTGAATTTTTTTCCTGCAATTATTGGGTTTTGAGGAGTTAATGAGAATACTATTCCCCCTTTTTGCCCCTCCTTATTTGTCATTGAGCGTGCATTCACACCAAATAGTAATGATGTTATTCCCTGTTTGTTTATATATTTTGCTATTATTTCTGCATCATTCTTTGTGATTTCCCCATTTAGAGTTAAATCAGGTATTCCACATTTTAGGAGCAGTTTGTTTGTGTCTTGTTTTATTGTTAAAAATACGGTGTCAAGTTGTAATGTATCTATTCTTATTTTATCAATGTATGCATACCCATTTATCCCTTGTTCAGGATTTGTGTTGAAATCTATATCTATTTTATTGAGGTGGATTTTGTGTGCATTTAGGTACCATGAGAGTAAGTTATTATCTCCGGCTTTTATGTTTAGCTCTGCAGATGGTAGTGTTTCTCGTAGGTTATCTAGGTTTAGTTCTCTTTGATTTAGCTGTTTTGTTAGCCTTTGTGATAGTAACATACTTTGTTTAATAAGACTATCTACTCCCTCTCCGGTTTTTAAGCTCATTTCTAAATCTGATGAGACTATTTTTGCATTAATACTCTCTTTCTTTACATCTGCAGAAATTTTAAATTCAATATTCTTTCTCAGTGGGGTAGGGGTTAGCCCTAATTCATAAAATCCAATATATTCTATGTTTGCATTTAATTCTCCATTAGGATATTTATGCGCTAGATTGTACTCTCCTTGGGCATCCATTTTTAGAAGATAGTTGGATATTTCAAGTTTAGCTGTTGCTAATAAATTCTTTAGCTCTGCTTCTACTGCTATTCCGGATAAATTGTATTTTGTGTATTGGAGTTTGCTTACATGAGCGTTGATATTGCATCTGGATTTTGGTGATAAGATATTTAGTCCTTTACCATTTGCACTTATTTGTGCTGTGAGATTATATAGTGAGTCTTTTGGTAAGAAGTTTTGAATCTTAAAATCATCAAATTCTATATTTGTTTTATATATTTCTTTTGCCAGGTTTAATGCTGCCGCTATTTTTATATTTCCTTTGTCTTGGCTAAATAATAAATCTGCATCTAAATTTTCTCCGTTTATGGTAATATTGCTATTTATCGCTATATTATTTGGAATTGTTAATGGGAGGAAATTGATTTTTTGAGTGTTAGCTTGAATATCAATATTCACTTTTCTGGTTATTGAATCTGTGATATTAGCTAATTCTCCTTTGCATTTAATAGCAATATGCCCCGGTAATGTTATATTGATTCCCGGAATATTCATTTTTTCTAAATTACCATTTACCGATGCTTCTATTTCTAGAGGTTTTTGCGGGTAGTTTGCAATAAATTCTTTAGGGAGTTTTTCTTCTATAAGTAAGATGTCTTGTTTGCCAATTTGTCCGTTTAGGTTTATGCTTATATTTCCCGCTTGAGGGTTGTTTACAAATTGCCAGTTTCCTGCTCCTTTTATATTGATAGCAGAATAGGGGGTGAATAGTTGTATGTGGGGTATATTTATTTGTGAACTATCTGCAATGATTTTTGCTGTTAATGATGTGATGTTTATGCCTGTTTGATCATACATGCTACACTCTTTTAATGTTGCTTGTATGCTGTTTTTGTGGTATAATACCGAGTCTATCTCTATATTTATTTTCTCAAGTGCTATAAGTTTATTAAATGAAAATTCTGTATCCTCAATTTTTAATTGTTTTAATTTGTATGATTGATCTAGGAGATCTATATTGAGCTCTTGTAGTTTTACTCTCTCTAAATGTGTATTTAGGTTTGTGGAGTCTTTGGGTGTTTGCATATTAAAAGATATTCTATCCAGGTTTAGTGAATGAAGATCTATTTTCCAGCTTGTCTGTGTGGTTGAAGTATCCGGAACTGCTTGTTTGCCAGGCTCTGTATTTGTTAATTTTAATTGCCCATCTTCTATTTCTACGGTGTTTATTATTGCCTCTTTCATTTTTAGGTTTACACCATGGCTTTGAATGTAGATTTTCCCCAATTCTCCGCTTATGTTCATCCCATCTATTAGGGTGTCACTATTGATTTTGAGCTTTTTTGCAGTGAAGTTGTCTAGCTCTATTTTACCTTTTATTAGGGGAATGGCTTGTACTTTTATATTTAGGCTTTGCAGTTTTAATAGTGTATCTGTATTTTGATTTATTTGAATATCTCTGATTAGTAGATTTATTGGAAATCTAAGATCTATTCTTCCAATATTTATATCCATTCCGGTGGCTTGTGATGCATATTCAGTTACTCTTTTGCATACTGCATTCTGAACTGCCGGTATGTATAGCAGAATCATTATTATTGTAAATAGAATTATGGGTGTCAGTATTATCCATTTTACCCATTTAAGCCACTTTCTTTTCATGTATAAATATTATTGAATCTAAACAAATTCCTGCGCTATTAGTTCGGTTTTTTGGCGTATTGAATGTGTTGCTTTATAAAAAAAGATTCTTCAATA
>CAZYQA010000050.1:812-11162 GCA_964649555.1 uncultured Muribaculaceae bacterium | reverse complement strand
CAAGGAAATAAAGTTCAGTATTTAATAATGCTGATAAAGGGTAAAGTGAAGACAGAGATAGTCTCCAATTCAGGATTAACTCTACCAATGGAAGAGATTAAAGCTCCATACCCATTAGCTGCGGCATTTTTATTTGCAGATGATAATCGTTTTCCGGTGGATGTGATAGCTATTGAGGATTGCGAGGTGCTATATATTACTAAAGAGTCTGTAGAAAAGCAAATCTCAAAGTGCCCCGGTTTTATGCGGGGTTTTATGGCATTTAATGCCAATAGGATGCAATATATTTCAGAGAGATTGAAGATATTTGCTCAAAAAGGGATAAAAGCTAAACTTGCTTATTATATCTTATCGCATGAGCATAAATCTGAATTCAATTTAGGACGTAGTGTATCATCTCTTGCGGAGTATTTTGGAGTTGAAAGGCCATCCCTTTCCCGTGCATTATCAGAAATGGTGAAGGATAATATCATCAGTTTTAATAAGGGTAAAGGGAAGATATTGAGTGTGAAAGAGTTGGAGAAAATATTGTTAAATATATAGGAGACTAATAAACATGTATACTTCCTTGTGCTGAAGGAAGATAATTTACCCCAATCCATGTGATCATTAGTAGTATAAATGCAATAATCACAAACCATAATGCTACATTATTGCTTATTCTATCTCTATTTAATCTTATGTGTATATATGCGAGATAGGCCGAACATGTGACAAATGCCCATGTCTCTTTTGGGTCCCAAGACCAGTAATGCCCCCATGCCTGTTTTGCCCAGATAGCTCCCATTAAAAGCCCAAGCATAAGAAATCCATATCCTATATAAATCATATTATCTATAAAATTGAAGATATGTTTATCATAGTTTCTCTTATAAAGTAAAATTATGGATCCTATTGTTGCAGCTCCAAACATAGCATAAGATAGAATATATGCTGTAACATGTGGCACAAACCAAACGCTTTGTAGGGCAGGCATTAAGCTTTTGGAATGAATTTCAGGTTTTAAGAGATTTATAATTGCAAATACTGTTGCTAGTACAGAGGTGAAACTTAGTAACCATGGATATTTCCAGCGCTTATAAGCAATATATCCAACTACTGAGATAAAGAAAGAGTACCATAATCTTGTTTCACCCATAGTTCTCATAGGTGGTCTTTCAATATGTATCCAGAAACTTATGATAAAGAGTGAAAAAATAGCAATACCAGTAATCATTAAGATATTTGCAAACACTTCATATCTTTTGTTATATATAATTGCTCCTGCGCTAAGCCACATTATTATAGCCGGCAACGCAAACCATACAAAATTACTCCATGTCATACTTATAATCCTTTTTTTTATTTCCAACTAATATCATGGCTATTGATCCAAGCATCATCATAATAATACCTATATATGCTGAATTCAACCAAGGATCATATACTAGTTCAAAGCTACTATATGACGATAATCTACCTGCATTATTATCATATCCATATTGGTAAATTGTCCAATTATCTATATTTACCGGTTTATTAACTTCAATAGTTGCATTTATATTTTTCTCACTTTTTGTGTACACGATAATATCTGAAACAAATTTTCTCGGCTCAGCCACTGTCATTACTAAACTGGATTCTTGATTAAGCAGAAGTGTCATAAAAAGCTGAGCCTGATTACCTCCACATATCCAGCCCTCTTTAGCTTCACCGTTTTTTGTAGCTATTACCTTTGCTGCAGGTGTTGCTCCGGGCATATATACCTCCTGGTATGTACTATCGCTATTTCTAACAGCCTGATGAATATACTCTTTAACTTCTATATTCCATCCGTTCAACTTACCATGCATTGCATCTTTGTCTATCTGAAAATATTCAGGTTTACCTTCAGGTAATACTTCTCCGCTTTCTAAGTTAATGATTGCTAGTTTTGGTGGATAATAATCCATGTCGAAATCATTTAGTGTTATTGCTAAAGGTAATTCTTTTACACCTCCATGCTCATCATATACTCTCCATTCTGTTTCACCCTCACGAACATGCATTATGTATCTTTCCATATCACTATATCCTAGCCCTGAACATAACAAAAGAATCCATAACCCCATATGATTCAGGTAAAACCCATAATCTTTAATGCGAAATGATTTTAACCTACGCACTATGAGGGCTCCCAGAGAAATCAAACTCAGCGTATATATTATTATAAATGACCACGATGAAGTCATTGCATCAAAGCCGAGTAATGAGTGACTGTGAGAAGATTGTGAGGTTAGCCCCATTATAATTGTGAGTAGCAGCATAGAAACTATAAGTGATACGCTCATCTTTACTCCACTTAACCAGCGCGCAAAGCTACTCTTGGAACATAATAATCCGATAGCAATGCAGATAAGTGCTATCGTTGAGGCTATAATGTAATTAGCCGGCTGAGCAAGTAAATAAAAGCTAAACTCACCTACGGCAATCTGCAATAAGAGCCCTATGATTAATAGAGAACCAATTATAATAAAAGTTTCACTATATCCCCATGGTATTTGCCAAATATTTTTCTTTTTATTTTCAGACATTAAATGCTTGATACGATTTTTCCTTCGGCTTTGGCTTTTTCAATCCAATTAGGAAGAGTTGTTTGTTTCCAGTTATCCTTATCGTTGCGTAGTTTCTTCATATCAAGGCCAATATATTCTTGAGCTTTCGCTTTAGTTGACAGATCAGGGATTGCCACCTCTGTTACCCCAAGAGAGAATAGGATTTTTTGTAATTCTAATTGTGCTTGAAGTGAGCGATCCAGGCTATGAGCTAATATTCTTTGTGTTTCAACAGGTGCGTGGAATGATCCTCCATGAGAAGCTACTGCAAAATCCCAGCGCCATTGAGCCTGACGTATAAGTTGAAGTGCTTCTTTCATCTGGGCTTCAGATGCTCCGTTATCCCAAGATGTTTTTGCCATGATATGTGCTTTAGTAAGTTCAATTTCAATACGATCACGTATCTCAAGAGCTTTATCTTGATATTCATATACATATTTTGTTAAATTCTCCTCGCTATCACGATGGCATGTCTGGCATGTTGAAGATATATTTTTCAAAGGGCTTACTATCTGATGATCTGAGTATTTTATACCACCCTCTGCTTTATATGGCATATGGCAATCGGCACAACTGAGCCCACGTTTAGCGTGTGGCCCCATTAAAAACAGTTCATAATCAGGGTGTTGTGCTTTTAACATTGGGGCACGAGAAAGAGAGTGTGTCCAATCTGCATAATTGGAATTATCAAAATACTCTTCCATTGCCTCCACTGTCATACCGCCATCCCAAGGGAAGGTTAAATATTTACCATCGCCTTTAAAGAAATACTCTACGTGACATTGGGCACAGACTAATGAACGCATTTCCTGAGGAGTAGCATCTTCAATTTTTTTACCTTGTCGTTCAAATGCTTCAATCAATGCGGGGCGTGTAATAGTTAAATTCATAGTTTGTGGATCATGGCAATCTGCACAGCCGATAGGATTTACAATCTCGCTCCCGTTTTCGCTCCATGCTGCTTTATAAAACTCTTCTATACCCTTTTCTTGCATCATGCGTGGCACATCTGGGCTTTTACAGCTCCAGCATGTTGATGGTTGCATATCTTTTGTATGTTCATCAGGAGTGCCTGTACGAAGTGTATGGGTTACATCCTCTATTGCAAACATATGTCCGCGTGGAGCAGAATAATCTCTTGAAAATGCATAACCAGCCCAAAGAACAACCATTTCGGGGCGGCTCTCCAGTACATCTTCAGTCATATTTCCAAGATGTTTACTTCTGAAATCCATATTTTTGGTTTTCTTCCAGGTATCATATTCACGTGGATAGTTTAATCCCCACTCTTCGTTTTTAGCATTTATACCTGTAATCTCTATCTTTTTATTAGCATAGAGTGTAGCTATCTCAGCTCTTCGTTCAGTTATAGACGCAGCAAGTAGCCCTAGTAGGAAAACACCCACCATTACAACTGCAAAAATTCCCCAACCAATAAGTGGGTTTCGCTTGATCGATTCAGATAATTTCTTAAGCATAATCTATTTTGTTTTTTTATTATTCATCATATTTTTTAACCAAGTAGGAACTGGTGATTCGGGCATTGGTGCAATTACATTTGGAGATGATGATAGATTGCTCACCATCGTGTGGGGGATATTACGGTGACAATCCCAACAAGCCTTACCTTCACCATCTTTAGCTTCTGTAAAATTGATCATTCCAGTATTTACAAACTCAGTGTTAAGTTGCGTGTGACACCTTATACAATTATCCATAATTACACGGGAGCTGGCATCTCTTGGACGTATTACCTGAGGCTCTGCATTTAATGTGAAAACTGCCGAATGGTACAATCCATCCACAGCTTTGAAGTAATATTTATTAAAGGCATTATCTTGTGGAACGTGACAATCATTGCATGTTGCTTGACTTCCATGAGAGCTATGCATCCATGACTGATAGTATGGGGTCATGATATGACAATTAATACAAGCCGCAGGATCATCGCTAACATAGGAGTGAACTCTAGAAACATAAACTATGTATGCACCAAGTCCTGCTATAATGCCTCCAACTATAAAAAACAGCAAAACAAAGTTATTTGGAATATTATTTAGTAATTTACTCATTATCTAATATTTCATACGTTTAAAAAATTTATATGGCTAAAGCTAATTTATAAAAATTTATTTTCGATTCATATTTTACAAAAATAATATATGAAAATAAAACCAAACGTAACATTAGTTACATGATGTTGTTTTTATTATAAATATTTTTGCAAAAATTATGATGGATGTCTAAATCACAAAAAAAGAATAAAGCTAAGAAATGGCATAAATGGCTGGGTGTACTGTTTGCTTTTTTTGCACTTATATTTGCCATATCCGGTATAATTTTAAATCATCGAGGAGCACTCTCAAAAGTAGATGTGCCAAGAAGATATCTTCCTGACTATTTGACAATCGAAAATTGGAATCAAAGCAGTATCAAAACAACCTTGAATATTGGTGGAGACTCGATAATAATGTATGGTTCATCTGGTATTTGGCTTACAGATAAAAGGCATACCTTTGTAGAAAGGTATGAGGATGGAATAAAGCAAGGAGCAGATAATAGAAATATTGCAAAAATTGTAAAGACGCATAATGGAGATATTTTTGCTTTAACCACTTTTGATTTATATCGCTTTGATAAACAGAGGCAATCTTGGATATGTTGCTCCTCATTAATAGACACCCATGAGAGATTGAGTGATATTGCGGCATCACCTGATACATTGGTAATAGCTTCCAGGTCGGAAATTTTTTATTCAACTTATCCCTATAATGTTTTTACTAAATCAACTATTAAAGCCCCTTCTGATTATAATGGAAAAGTTTCATTATTCCGTACTATCTGGCGTTTGCATAGCGGAGAACTTTTTGGAGAGATTGGGAAGATTATTGTAGACATATTGGGAATAGTAACAATTTTATTATCAATTACCGGAATTATAATTTTCCTTTTTCCCAAGATAGTTCGCTATCTAAAAAAGAGAGGAAAGAGGGTTACTATCTATATTTCAACACTTCGCCCATCATACAAAATTCATGGGAAATTAGGGTATTGGCTTGCAGCTTTATTACTTATACTGTTTGCCAGTGGAACTTTTTTACGTCCCCCTCTTTTGATTGCCATTATAAGATCAGATGTTGCTCCTATACCTTATACAACACTTGATTCAGAAAATGCGTGGAATGATAGGTTACGTTGTATAAATTATGATACATTACAAAAGGAGTGGCTTATATACACATCAGAGGGCTTTTATGCTATGCCTGATTTAAAATCTATTCCGGATAAGATTGTGTCAGCTCCAAAAGTGAGTGTTATGGGGGTAAATATTATGCAACAGGTTCATCAAAATTCTTGGATAGTTGGCTCTTTTGATGGGCTTGTATTATGGGATAGAATTAATGGATATTGTGTTGATTATATTACAAAGCAACCTCTGATGCCCAAACCCCCTGGGCCTCCAAATCAACATTTGGCTGTCACAGGTTACTCAAATGATTTTCTTGCATCAGATATTGCTTTTGGCTATACATTCGGAGCAAAATATATTAATCGCAATGGGAACTTTATATCAATGCCGCAAATAGGCAATAGAGATAAAATCTCTCTTTGGCATCTTGCATTGGAAGTTCATACAGGGCGAATATATCAACCTATTATAGGTCTGTTTTCAGATATGTTTGTATTCATATCCGGTTTAGTTCTTATAATAATTACTTTTTCAGGATTAATAATAGTTCGTAAAACCTACCCAAAGGGTAATTAATTGATTATAATATTATAAATATAACCTGTAATATATAAAATGACGCTCTGCTACGTTAAGTAAAGTGATTATATCGTCTTCTCTAAAATAAATATTTTAATTATCTATAAGATATCAGTTCTTACTATTCTGAACCCAATATTATAGTATCCTTTTGTCCTATTTCTCACGTCATCCGATTTTTCACTGCGGCATTCATCTCTGTCAGAATCCCAGCTACCACCTTTTATGATATATGAACCTTTATCCATATCGGGAAATCATCACCAACAGCTTTTCTAATCGCTTCATAAACCTCTATGGTTAGGCGATACCTGTTTTCTCGACTGCCTCCATACTCATCGCTGCGTCTTTTATAGTATGGTGTTGCAGATTGGTGAAGCAGATAGCCGTGTGAGGTGTGTATCTCAACACCATCAAGTCCTGACTTTTTAGCTCGTATAGCTGCTTGTGCAAATTTGTCGACCAGTCCTTTTATTTACTCGGTGGAGATCTCTTAATCGTTTAATGCAACCTTAAAGTATAAAACGAGTGAGCATATTGCTAAGATTAGAACTGTTCATGTTGATTCTGTTATTGTAAAGCTAGATCCAAATAGCTATTTTTAAGTACTTACGAAATAGTTATATAATTACATAAAAGTGTATCTTATGGAGAGATTTTTTCTGCTCCTTGGAATTAGCCATTAATGTTATAGGCGGCAAATGGAAGTCTTTGATATTATACCATCTTCAATGCAAATCGAGACGATCATGCGAATTGCAAAAGCTTATACACGGAATATCAAAAAAGATGTTTACTCAAGCTGTGAGAGATTTGGAGAGTGATGGATTGCTTGAGAGAACTGTATTTCCTGCTGTTCCTGCAAAAAGTTGTTGCAGAAATAAATAATGCACATATCTCACTGGCTAGGCAGGTTAATACAGCTACAATGATCACCTATTGGAATATTGGTAAGCTTCTTTTTGAGGAGAAGTTAGATGGTGGGTAAGGCATTAGTATTGTAAATAGATTATCCATAGATTTGAAAGAGCAGTTTCCTGATATGGGACTTTCATCTCGTAATTTATGGTATATGAGAAGATTTTATAAGTATTATTATCAGACAGATATAAAACTGCAACGCAGAGTATATGGGTAAAATGAATTTATATTTAAAGTGTCTAATTATCTTTTGACGCTTGTCTGTCTCTGGTAATATAGGTGATTTTTTATGATACCTACTTCTTGCTTCTTATGTATGTCATGTCAATTGTCGCATATATAATAGCTATACACATAATCATCACTGCAGCAATGTTTTTGTGTACAGCTGTCATACTTTTGGAAATATAACTCTATACCTGTACAATAAAACCACTATCTAGGTAACTTTATGTGTATAGCTATATACTTTTATTGCATTTGTCGCTATAGCTATACACAAAACCTTGCGTAAAACCTATATTTTGTGTATAGCTGTGACCTCTTTATTTAATTATCACAATATCAAATTAAACAAATACCCCAAAATAATAATAAACAAAGCTACTGTTCCAAAGAAGATTCCGATGAGCTTCCAGGTCATTACTTTTTTAAGTAATGTAGCTTCTGGGAGGGATAACCCCACAACGCTCATCATGAAGGCGATGGCTGTGCCAAGAGGGACACCTTTAGCTACAAAAACTTGTATTATAGGGACAATTCCTGCTGCATTTGCGTACATTGGAACAGCGAGAAGAACGGCTAGTGGAACAGAGTACCACTTGTCGGTAGAAAGGTAGGTTTCAAAGAAGCCTTCGGGAACATATCCGTGCATTGCTGCACCTATTCCTATACCAATAATGACATATATTAATACTCCCTTTACAATGCCCCATGCATCTTTTATGATGGTAGGGAGGCGTTGCATGAAGGTGATATGTTCAGCGTCCCATTGTGCAGTTTCTGCTTCTGATTGAGCTTGTATTTGCTTAACCCATGGGCTTAAGTATCTGTCCAATTTGAATTTCTCAAGTACGAAACCTCCAATTGTACCCAGTAATATACCCGATATAGCGTATATTAATGTTGCTTTTAGCCCAAATGTGCCTAAGAACATTGCGACAGCTACTTCGTTCACTAGGGGAGAGGTTATTAAAAATGCAAATGTTACCCCTAATGGTATTCCACCTTTTACAAATCCTATGAATAATGGGATGGATGAGCAACTGCAGAATGGAGTTATTGCACCAAAAAGTGCTGCGAAAAAGTATTGAAATCCGTATAGTTTGCGTGTTGTTAAGAAATTGCGTAGGCGATCTATGGGGAAGTATGCGTTTACAACACCCATAATTGCACTAATCAGAAACAATAAGATAAGAATCTTTATTGTGTCATAAAAAAAGAAGTTGACAGCCTCTCCAATGTGAGATGAGGCATCAAGCCCAAATATACCATATACAAGCCAATCGGCAAATCTCTGTATCATAACTATTCACATTTAGAAAAAATATCAATATATAGTTTGTGAAATCCCCTTTTTATTTCGTCGCGTACACGTCTAAATTCACTTTCGATAAATTCAGGGGTACCTATTGCGTGAGACGGATCGTCAAATCCAATATGTAGGCGTTTTTTTACATTTCCTGAAAAAGTAGGGCAGGTCTCATTTGCTCCGCCACACACCGTAATTACATAATCCCAATCCTCTCCAAGATATTTTTCTACTGAGTCTGATGTGTGAGTTGATATGTCTATCCCCACTTCAGCCATAGCTTTTACAGCCCCTTCGTTTAATCTTCCAGAGGCTTCAGTTCCTGCAGAGCAAACGGTAAGATCTTTGCTAAATGATTGCAAAAAACCGTGTGCCATTTGGCTGCGACAACTATTTCCTGTGCATAAAATTAATATCTTCATCTATCAATTATTATAAATAAAACATTACTGCATAATAGATACCTACTGCTATAAAAAGTAGGGCTATTATTATATTCATCCATTTCTGGATATTTTGGATTCTATGATAAAACTTCCCAATTCCTGCCACGCTATATGCTAATATCCATGCAACAATAATTACTGGAAGACCTGTGGCAATAGCGTAAATAAAAGGTAAAATATATCCTCCTGTTTCAGCAGCTGATAATGGCATCAACATACCAAAATAAAATATACCGCTTGTAGGGCAAAATGCGAGCGAAAATAATACACCTAAGATTAATGCTCCCCAGCTCCCTCTTTGCTTAAGTTTCTCACTTCCGTTTCCATTAAATCCAAATTTTGGGAGGTTTAGTTTGTTCCCAAAAAGCATAAACAACCCAATTAGAATTAGCGCTGGAGCGATAAACATTTCACCATATTTTGAAATGCTTTTTTGTATTGCAAATACGCTGGCTCCCTCTCGCAGTATTGGTATTATTATAAAACCCAATACGCTATAAGTGATAATTCTACCAAATGTGTAGAGTATTCCTCTCCAGAAAATTTGGTGATGGCTCTCTATGTCTTTGCTTATATAGCCTATAGCTGTTATGTTTGTAGCAAGTGGGCAAGGGCTTATTGCAGTGAGTATTCCAAGCAAGAAAGCGGTTAAAATCGGGATGTTGCTATTTTCTAAAAGAGATTGCAAAAACTCCATAAATATTAGTTTAATAGTTCTTCAATTTTTTCTTTAATCTTCTCTTTGAATACATCTGGGGAATTTTTAGCGTAAGCAAATCCCACTTCTGTCATATTGTTCTTCTCCTCTTTTCCGTTTTCCCACTTATTTATATACAATGATGACCAAGTTACTTCATATTTATCAGCTATCTTTTCGCCCTCAGGTGTAGAAATATCTATAATTTCAAATACTATCTCACCATCTTTAGCTTGCTTAGCAAAATCATTTTCTACTACCTCTTTAGTAAGTCTTTCAATTGCATTACAAGTGATACACCTTTGTTTACCGTGGAAGCATAAAATTTCAATTGCATCTTTTTGCTTATCTTCTGTAGATGTTTGATTCTTTGTATTTGAATTATTTCCACAAGAAAATAGGACAACAATAGC
>CAZYQA010000050.1:0-802 GCA_964649555.1 uncultured Muribaculaceae bacterium | reverse complement strand
AAACAAGCAGTATCTGAATTATTTTGTTAATAATGCTTTTACATCAGATATTGACAATTTCTTCCCTGCTGATACCACTTTTTCATCTATTACCAAGCCTGGAAGTGACATTACATTGTAATTCATAATTTGCATTAAATCTTCTTCTTTGATTACTTTAGCATCAATTCCTAATTCTGCTACTGCTTGTTTTACTGTTTCATAGAGAGCTTTGCAACCTGCGCAGCCTGTTCCTAATACTTTAATTTCCATTCTATTTTTGTTTTATTATAAATTGTTAGTTGTTCGCAAAACTACGAACTATACTTATAAAAAATATATACCTATTTGCAGCACTCTTTTTCTGATTTGTGTACCTTTAAAAAATCTTCAAATAGTGCTTTTGCTAATGCCCAGTTCTCTGTATTTATACAATATTTAACTTTAGGGGGTTGAATCTCACCTTGTATCAGTCCTGCGTTCTTTAACTCCGCTAAGTGTTGAGAAACTGTTGCTTTAGCAATGGGTAATACCTCGTGTATATCACCAAAAAAGCAAGTTTGCTGTGATGCTAAGAACTTTAATATTGCAATACGAGCAGGGTGCCCCAGTGCCTTTGCAAATCTAGCTAGTTGTTCCTCTTTATGTGTATATTTCTTTACCATCTTATTTTATTGTTCGCAAATATACGAACAATTTTTATGAGAAATATAAAAAACTAAAACAGACTCTACAAAACTTTATATTTTGCTGATTGAAAAATTATGTAAATTTACAATGGTTTAATTGATATATATTGAATATAATAATAAAAAATATGGTT
>CAZYQA010000049.1:0-11212 GCA_964649555.1 uncultured Muribaculaceae bacterium | reverse complement strand
CGTTGAGTTATTCGTTCTTGCATAGTTATTTCAAGACGTTTGGTTTTGCTTTGAGTTGTTATAGCTTATAAGTAGATTGTATAACCGTGCCTACCTATGGAAAATGTTTCAAATAGTATTATATTTTGCTCCCAAGAGTTCTCTCAAGAGGTTTCACATGTGAAAAAAGAGAATTCTTCTATTACTATTGATCAATATAAAGAAGTCTATTTAGCTAATTTTGACAAGATTGCCTCTTATTCGTTTAGTTTTCTTAAGGATAAAGAGGAGTCGTATAATGTGGCTAATGACGCATTCTTATCTTTGTGGGAAAATCGTGATAAAGTTGATTGGAATAAATCTGTTTCTCCTTGGCTCTTTTTTGTTGCCAAGAACAGATGTATGAATGTTCTTAAAAAACGTTTACATTCGAGTAATTATAGCCGATATAGCATAAAGGAGAAGGCCGATTATCTCAATCTTATGGTTTTACAGTCTAAGGCATCTGAGGGTATATATGAAAAAGAAGTGCATATGTTACTTGGAAAGGCAATGGACAAAATGTCGTTGAAAGTGAGGCTTACTTTTGTTCTAAGCAGATTAAAGGGTATGAAATATGATGAGATTGCTGAGTATCAGAATATATCTAATCGTACCGTTGAGGCTAGGATAAAGCAAGCTATGTTAATTTTAAGAAAGGCGTTCAAAGATTATCTTTAAATAAATTTTAATGAACAAAGACTTATTATATAAATATTTTAGAGGACAGGCAAGCTCTTCGGATATTGATAAGATTGTTGAATGGGTGCAGAAATCACCTGCTAATAATGATTATTTTGCTGAGCAGAAGGCTTTGTGGGAGATATCGGAGTGTAACAGCTTGAAGTATCATAAAATAAAGCCAAATAATCAGAGTTATATAAAAGTGCTTATTGGGTGTGCTGCTGTAATAATATTATTGCTTACAGTAAATATCTTCATAGATAATGGGATAGGGGGGGTGGATAATCAGCATCTAACAGCTCAATCGGTGGATATTCATCAAAGAATTTCTTATACTGATAAGGGGGTGAAGGCCAAAATAATTCTTCCTGATGGCTCTGCCGTGTGGCTCAATTCTGATACTAAGATTGTTTATCCCGAAATTTTTACCGGTGATGCAAGGAATGTTTCTATTTCCGGGGAGGCTTATTTTGAGGTGGTGAAGAGTGATATTCCTATGATTGTTAAAACTAATAAGGATTTGAGTGTCGAGGTGCTGGGTACTTCTTTTTCTATTAAGTGTTATGATAATGATAATATTGCTACTACTACCCTTTATAATGGTTTGGTGAAAATGCATTATAAGGATTTTAAGGATAATCTTAATAAGATAGTTGAGTTGAAGCCCGCCGAATCTTTTACTTATTATGATAAGGGGTATATTGAGCCTAGAAGTATTAGTAATGATAAAATAGATATTGCATGGAAGGAGGGGAAACTTATTTTTGATAATACTCCTTTTGATGAAGTGTTTAAGATGCTGGAGAGATGGCATGGGACAAAATTTGTAATTAATAGTAAGAATATTCATACTAATAAACTTACTGCTTCTTTTGAAAAGGAGTCTATTATTCAGATTATGGAGATGATTAAATATTGTGTAAGTATTGATTATTCTATTGAGGATAATAAAGTGACTATTTATGATAAAATCTAGCCTCATTTTAGGTAGTGAAATGTCTTTGCAAGATTTTGTAATGGTTTTTAATTTTTAAGTAGCTTATTATTAGTGGTTTATTTTTGAGTAGTGAAATGTTAAAATTTTGGATGTTTGATGTTTTTTAGTACGATGAGCTATCTTTGCATCATAATTAAAATGAAATAAACAAGTATTTAAGCGCACACTTATCGCCCGTTTTGCAAAAAGCATTCGGGCGATAATTGTTTTTTTAAATATTATTTTTATCTTTGCACCCCCAAAGTGTGTAGTTCAGATATATGCAAATATTTATATGCTTTGGTTAAAACAATTTATTAACAAATTAACATTATTGCTATATGTTAAAACAGTATGAAACCGTTTTCATTGCAACTCCCGTTTTATCTGATGTTCAGATGAAGGAAGCGGTAGCCAAATATGTCTCTTTTATTAAAGAGAATGGTGGTGAGATTGTGTATGAACAAGATTGGGGCTTGAAAAAATTAGCTTATCCGATCCAAAAGAAAACCACTGGTTTTTATTATTTAATTGAGTTCAAAGCTGAGCCTGAGGTAATCGCTAAATTAGAACTTCAATACAGACGTGATGAGAGAATCATTCGTTTCTTAACTTTCGCTATGGATAAGCATGCTATTGCTTATGCTGAGAAAAGAAGAGCTAATCAAGAACAAAAATAATAAGGAGGTATAATTATGGCAAATCCAGCAAATAACGAAATTCGTTACCTTAATCCTCCTACAGTTGAGGTTAAGAAGAAAAAATACTGCCGTTTCAAAAAAGCAGGTATTAAATATATAGATTATAAAGATGCGGAGTTCTTGAAAAGATTCTTGAATGAGCAAGGTAAAATTCTTCCAAGACGTCTTACAGGTACTTCTTTGAAATTCCAAAAGAAAGTAGCTCAAGCTGTAAAACGCGCGAGACACATTGCTTTGCTTCCGTATGTAACAGATTTATTGAAATAAGGAGGAGATAAAGATGGAAATTATATTGAAACAAGATGTTGCTCACTTAGGGCACAAAGATGATATCGTAGTTGTAAAAAATGGCTACGCAGTAAACTATCTTATTCCTCAAGGTTTTGCTATCATGGCAACTCCTTCAGCTAAAAAAGTTCATGCTGAGAATATGAGACAAAGAGCTCATAAAGAGGCTAAATTAAGAGATGATGCACAAGAATTAGCAAACAAACTTGA
This sequence comes from uncultured Muribaculaceae bacterium, assembly GCA_964649555.1. Taxonomy (GTDB): domain Bacteria; phylum Bacteroidota; class Bacteroidia; order Bacteroidales; family UBA932; genus Egerieousia. The sequence continues at coordinate 8,335 of CAZYQA010000049.1, read as the reverse complement.
AGGTTTACAAGTTACTATCGCTACTAAAGTTAGCTCAACTGGTAAAATTTTCGGTTCTGTAAACAATATTCAAGTTGCTGACGCTTTAGCTGCTAAAGGTTTTGAGATCGACAGAAGAAACATTGCTATCATTGGCGAGGATAAACTTCAAGAAGTTGGAATTTATGAGGCTGTGGTAAAATGTTACAAAGATATCAAAGCAACTATCAAAGTTGAGGTTGTAGCTGAGTAATCTTTGCACAATAATAAATAAGAGGGCGCGAATGAGCTGATTGCTTATTAGTGCCCTTTTTTATTTTAAAATTTGAACCTTATACCCCGGAATCTGTTTCTATTGTGAAATAGTTTTTTAAGTTTAGGTTATGTTGTAATCGGTGTCTCTAAATTGTGCAGTTTGGAGATACCGATTCTTTTTTGTGGGTGACCTAAGAACGAAAAATGATCGACATTGCTATTGTGTATATTGCAGATTATCAGTGATATCACTCGATCAAAATTAAGAGCTAGGTAACCTACGAAAAAAATGATATATTTGCAGACTAAAATCTATAATTTGATAGCGACCTATGAGAAAATTAGTATTGTTAGCGCTTCTAGCAACTATTATTTGTACAATTGGTACGAAATTGTACGCACAAGATGAAACCCATAAATATACTTATACAGAGGATGGGTTAGTGAAAAAGTTTTATCAGGATTCTATTCTTACCAGGCAAATGGTAGTTATTGCTCCTGAACTGGTATTTAAGGGTAAGTATGAGATTAATACTCAAACAGGTGAGTCCAGATTTTCTGTCAGAAATTCCAGAATAGGTTTTGTGGGTAATCTGAATCCTTTGATTTCTTATAAATTTATGTTGGAACTTAGCTCCGAAGGGAAGTTCAATGTGCTTGATTTGTATGCGCGCTTTAAGCCTGCAAAGGGGTTTACTATTACTTTTGGTCAGGGTGCTATCCCTTTGTATAATGGTTATACTATATCTCCTGGCCCACTGAATTTTGCTAATAGGCCTTTTGTGGGGAAATATTTTGCTTCTACAAGGGATATTGGGCTTACTGCTAAATATGTGATTAAGCAAAAAGGTTTCCCTATAGCTGTGGAGGCTGGTATTTATAATGGCTCTGGAATCAATAATCCTCAATGGACTGAGTCCCCTTCTTATGGCGGTAGAGTGGAGTTTGGCGAAATGGCTAAAGGTGTGAGGGTAACAGCAAAAGCATATAAGACAAAGAAGGATGCAAAGGATATATTATATTATGGTGCTGACTTTAGGTATAAAAGAGCGAATTATTATATAGAGACAGAGGTGATGGAGAAGTATAATATTGATAATAAGAATAGCTCTTTGTTTGCAACTTATGTACAAGGAGGCTATACTTTCCCATTGAATTCTAAGACTTTGACAGGTATTGAGCCTGTTGGTAGATGGGATGCTATGGGTGAGAATATATCTGAAAGAGGTTTTGGTGTGAATAGGGTTACTCTTGGAGTGAACTTATTGTTTAATACTAAGCCACTCACTACTGTCTTGAGATTAAATTATGAACAATACTTTAAAAACTATACTTTACCTGTGTTTACTACGGATGAAATGGATCAGAATAAAGCTACGATTGAAGTATTGATTTATTTTTAATAATTATTTTAACCACTTAAAAACCTATTATGTTAGTACGTAAAGCAGATATAAATGATTTGATTCATCTATCTAAATTTCAAGTTGATATGGCTTGGGAGAGTGAGCAGATGACGCTGCATGATGATATTGTGACTGCAGGTATCAAAGCTGCAATTGAGGATCCTGATGTCAAAGGACAAATATGGGTTGCTGTTGATAAAAGCGGAGAGCTTGCCGGAACATTGATGATCACTTATGAATGGAGCGATTGGAGAAATGGATGGATCTGGTGGATTGAGAGCGTTTATGTAAACCCAAACTTTAGAAAGCAGGGTGTTTATAAGATGCTTTATAATCATATAAAGGATATTGTGAATGCCAACGAGGAGATTAAAGGGATAAGACTCTATGTTGACAAAACCAATACGAGAGCACAGAATGTTTATGACGCATTAGGAATGTGTGGTGAGCATTATACTACTTATGAGTGGATGAAGTAGGAGATTTATATCTTCATATCGCCACTTTTGATATACCCCCGTTTGCGCATTACTTCTGAGATAATCAAGGTTATGACAGCGGGGGCTATTATTGTGAGTGATATTATCATCCATATATGTTCTGCTCCCATCGTTTCTATTGCCATAAATTGCCCTACAAGCCCACTGCTCCCCATTCCTGCCCCGGCACTATTGTTTTCTAAATGAAATACCATTGTGGCTAATGGCCCAAGTATTACAGATGTTATCATTACAGGAATAAGTATAATTGGCTTTTTTAGGATATTCGATATTTGTAGCATTGATGTTCCCAATCCTTGCGAGATTAATCCTCCCCAACCGTTATCTCTGAAACTTGCTACTGCAAAGCCTATCATGTGTGCTGAGCATCCTACTGTTGCTGCACCTGCCGCAAGCCCCCCAAGGGATAGTGAGATGGCTATGGCTGCGCTACTTATTGGGAGCGTGAGAAGTATTCCCATTGTAAAGGATAGTATGATCCCCATCCAGAATGGGTGGAGGGTTGTGGCACTATTTATTCCTTCTCCTATAAATTGCATGAATTGGGCTATGTAGGGGGATATGTATATTCCTACTATTCCTCCGATTATAATGGTTGAGATTGGGATTACTATAATATTTACTGGTGTACGGTTGTTTACAAATTTTGATATTTCGGCTCCTACCAATGCCGCTATGGTTGCCCCCACGGGCTCTCCGATTTTTAATACTGCTATCCCCAAGTCGTTGAATGAAATTGTGTTACTTCCTATTATTCCGCAAATTATACATGAGAAGATTCCAAGTGCCGGGGCTCCCAGTGAGTGCGCAACTCCGGCTCCGATGGCTGCCCCCATACAGTATTGCGCTATCTGCCCAAGTGTAATTAGGATTGTTAATCCTGTGAGTGTGCCGATCTGCTTTAGAATAAGCCCTATTATAAGTGATGAAAATAGCCCCAGAGCCATTCCGTTCATTACTTTGATAAGATAACTGTTTACTGTTGATATTATAGTTTTGAAAGCCGCCATTTTTAAGTTGATTTTTTAGTGTGCAAATATACGTATAGTAAAGAAATTATTATTAAATTTGAGGAGATACTCACTCAAAAAACAACATGTATGGCAGTAATTGGTATTGATGTTGGGGGAACAAAAATTGCGGCAGCCGCATTTGGGGATTCCGGAGAGCTTTATGCTAAAAAAACAAAACTTTTAAAGGGGAGAGAGGGGGATCAGGTAGGGGAGCTGATAGCTAAAATTATTAATGATATTTATGCTAAAATTCCCGATCAGAAGATAGATGGTATTGGTATTTGTGTACCTGGGATATATTATACTAAAACCGATACGGTGTGGGCACCGAATATTCCGGGATGGGATAATTATCCGCTTGTGAGTTGCCTTAATGGCAGATTGGATGAGAAATTAAAAGGTGTTGATATTGTTGTGGGGAGCGATAGGAGTTGTTATATCTTGGGTGAGCTGTGGAAGGGTGCCGCTGTGGGGTGTGATGATGCGATTTATATTGCTGTGGGTACCGGGATTGGTGCCGGTATATTGGTTGATGGCAGAATTATTCATGGTGCTAATGATATTGCTGGGGCAACGGGATGGATGGCTCTGCAGTATCCTTATCAGGAGGAGTATATACCTGTAGGGTGTTTTGAGTATTATGCTTCAGGCAATGGTATCGCTACTCAGATGCACCGGGCTTTGAGGTGTGTGAGAAATTATAATGGCTGCTTAAAAGGGAAAGAGATTGCAGATGTGACTTCTCATGATGTTTTTGAGGCTTATTCTAAGGGAGATCATCTTGCGGCTAAAGTGCTTGATAAGGCTGTGGAGATGTGGGGGATGGCTACTGCAAATATGGTGAGCTTGTTTAATCCTCAGAAGGTGATCTTTGGAGGTGGCGTATTTGGCCCTGCAAGGATGTTTATAAGGAGGATTTATGATGAGGCTTGTAAATGGGGGCAGCCTATCTCTATGGAGCAGGTTGAGTTTTGCCCTTCGAAGCTTCAGGGTGGGGATGCTGCATTATTGGGAGCAGCTTATCTGGTGATTAGGAATAAAAATAGACTATAATATATGAGTAGAGAGATTTCTAAAACTAAAGTATTTATTGCAGCTTGTGCCGGCTTGGCTTTTTTTGGTGTAACGATGTTGTCATTGGGAGCAATCCTTCCCAGAATATCGCATATTGAGGGTGCAAATTCTTTGCCTTCTGTAATGTCTGTGGGTATTATTCTTGGTAGTATAATTTTTGGGCCTATTGTGGATAGGTGGGGTTATAAGTGGCTGTTGATTACGGGACAGATTATTTTGCTATGTGGGGTTATGGGATTGTCGAAATTTTTGGATATTAAGTTGCTGGGGATGAGTATATTTTTTGTGGGATTGGGTGGTGGTATCCTCAATGGGCTTACTAATGCTCTGGTGGCTGATTTATATTCTGATGATAAGGAGCGAGGGTGGCATTTGAGTGTGTTGGGTGCTTGCTATTGTATCGGTGCTTTGGGCTGGTCTTTGTTGTGTGTTTTTATTAGTGATTATAGGGTGCCTTTAGCTATTGCGTCGGTGTGTATGGTGATTTGTACTTTGTATTATTTATCACTGAGGTTTCCTATTCCAAGCTATAAATCAGAGCATGGGGGGGAGGAGATATCTTCTGTTCAGAAGTATATTAAATTGTTGCGTTATCCTATATTGCTTTTCCTTTCATTTACTCTGTTTTTGCAGAGTGGTTTTGAGGGGATAAGTGGTAATTTTACCGTTAAGTTTTTTGCTGATAACGGAATATCTGTGAGTGCTGCCACTTTTACTCTTACTATGTTTACCATTGCAATGCTGGGGGGGCGTTTGATTCTTGCTCCTGCTCTAAAGAAGTTTAATGATTTGAAAGTGTATGTGGCATATCTGTCTGTTGCTCTCTTGGGTGCTTTGTTGATGTTTATAGTTCCTGATAAGGTGGCAAGTGCTTATTCTGCTCTGGCTTTAATAGGTTTTGGTGTAGGTGCATCTTTTCCCGTGATTCTGAACCAGATTGGGGGTAAGTTTCAAAGGATGCAGGGTACTGCGTTTTCTATAGCAATTATTATTGCTTTAATGGGACAGTTTATTTTTAATTTCTTTACCGGAAAAATTTTCGATGAGGGGAATCAGGCCTATTTTCCTCTTATCCTTGTAGGCATATTAGTAATAATGATACTCATGGTAATATCTCTGATGGGTACTCAGAATAAAGAATCTAAAACACTTAAATAAATATGTTATGCTAGCTAAACAATGGAAAGAAAACGCTATCGGCGTTATGAACAAAATTGAGGATACTCAAATGGATCAAATACAAAAAGTGGCTCAGGTGATGGCTGATGCTATTCAGGATGGGCATTGGGTGCATACTTTCGGATGCGGACATGCAAACTTACCTATTGAGGAGATGTATCCCAGGATTGGTGGTTTTGTAGGGTTTCATCCTCTGTGTGAATTGCCTCTTACTTTTTTTACTCATATTGTTGGGGAGATGGGAATCAGTCAGTTTTTGTTCCTTGAGCGTTGTGAGGGGTATGGTAATTCTATAATGCAAAGTTGGAATTTTAATGAGAAGGATGTGTTATGGCTGTTTTCTCATACTGGGATTAATGCTGTAAATATTGATATTGCTTTGGAAGCTAAGAAGAAGGGCATGAAGGTGATTGTGTTTGGGTCTGCCAAGGAGACTGAGGGTAAAAAGCCTAGGCACTCTTGTGGAAAGAATCTTTTTGAGATTGCAGATTATGTTGTGGATTCTTGTTGTCCGCTACAGGATGCTTCTGTGAAGCTGAAGAATCATCAGGATAAAATTGGCCCTCTTTCTACGATGGCTTTTATTACTACGGTATGGATGACTATTTGTACTGTGGCTGAGATTTTAGAGGAAAGGGGTGTGAAGATGTTTATTCATCCATCGCATAATGTGCCGGGTGATACTACGGCTCAGGAGAGATTGGATGGTTGTATTAAAGAGTATAAAAAAAGAGTTGCAGGAGTATAATGAATAATACACATAATATAACAAACGCAAATTGGGGGGCAGTTTCTAAAATGAAACGCCCCTTGTTGGCTATTCTCCCATGGGGAGCTACAGAGCCGCATAATTATCATCTGCCTTATTGCACTGATATGCTCACTTCTATTGCTGTTGCTAATGAAGTTGCGTATTATGCTTCGCAGAAAAAAGTGGAGTTAATGGTGCTTCCCGGAATACCTTTAGGTGCTCAGAATCCGGGGCAAAAGGAGTTGCCTTTTTGTTTGCATACTTCTCAGCAGACTCAATTTTATATTTTAAGGGATATTGTGAGCTCTTTGAATGCTCAGGGGATATTTAAACTCCTGATTATGAATGGGCATGGTGGGAATGTTTTTAAGGGATTTGTTCGAGATCTTAAATTTGAGTTTCCGGATGTGGAGATTGCTGTATGTGAGTGGTTTAGTATTGTGCCTACTAAGGAGTATTTTGAGGAGGAGTTTGATGATCATGCAGGTGAGCTAGAGACATCTGTAATGCTCCATTATTATCCTGAGCTTGTAGATAGGCGTGCTGCCGGGGATGGAGCGTATAAGCCTTTTGCTATTAAGGGGTTGAATGAGAAGGTGGCATGGATGCCTCGTAATTGGAATGATGTTTCTAAGGATACAGGAGTAGGATGCCCTTATAAGGCTACTGCCGAGAAAGGTGCCAAGTATATGAGCGTGGTAATACCTAAAATAGTAGAATTTGTTTGTGATTGGAGTTTATCGCAATAATTTGAATTATATTTGAACCCTATGTTTAACTAAGTATTTATGTGTAAGTTTCTTTTGCGTTTAGCGTTTTTGTTTTGTTGTCCTATTTTACTTAATGCTCAGCAGGATAGTACTCAAAGGGATAGTATGAAGTATTATTTGCAGGGTGTGGTGGTGAGATCTAAGACTGAGGATTATAAGCGTTCTGCAGATGCTCCTCTTTCCAAGATGACAATCAGTTCTGCGCAGATTGAGACTAGTGCTGGTGGTAATAGGGATATTTCTAAGATTATTACTTCTCTTCCGGGGGTATCTACTCCGCCCCCCAATGGGTACAGAAATGATTTTTTAGTGAGAGGTGGTGGCCCTACCGAGAATAAGTTTTATATCGATGGGATAGAGGTGCCTTCTATTAATCATTTTAGTACGCAGGGTGCCGGAGGAGGGCCTGTGAGCATTTTAAATGCTGATTTTATCAGGAAGGTGGATTTTTATACGGGATCGTTTCCTGTTGCCCGCTCTAATGCTTTAAGCTCTGTAATGGATATTACCCTTAGAGATGGTAGCCCGGTGAAAAATTCATTGAGGCTTGTGGTGGGTGCTTCGGAGGTGGGTATAAGTGCTGATGGTAATATTGGTGCGAAAGATAAGGATGGGTATAGAGATCCTAAACTTTTTTATGCTGTATCTGCAAGGAGGTCTTATTTACAGTTTTTGTTTAAGGCTCTCAGCCTCCCTTTATTGCCAACTTTTACGGATGGGCAGATAAAGTTGCGTTATAGGATTAATGCTAAGAATGAGTTATCTTTTCTTTTTCTGGGGGGTGTGGATAGGATGAAGCTTAATATTGATGGGGTTGAGGATGAGAGTGGTGAGTATATTGTGGGCTATTTGCCTATTATAAAACAGGATGTATTTACTGCCGGGCTCACTTATAAGCATTATTATAATGGTACTTATTCCCAAAATAATACTCTGGCTGTTTATTTAAGTTATAATTACCTCAACAACAGGAGTATGAAGCATACTAATAATGAGGACTGGAATCCGGAGGCTTTGGTGATGGATTATAGGTCTGTGGAGAGTGGCTTGCAGCTTAGGGCTGAGAATATGCTTAGGTATGGTAATCTTACATTTATGCAGGGTGCAGGTATCTCTTTGCCTCATTATACTAATGATACTTATCAGAAAAGGTTTATTAATGGAAGCCCTAGTGTGCTTAATAGTAATACTTTAATGAATCTTTTTAATTGGAGCGCTTTTGCTAATCTTTCGTGGTGGAATAAGTCTAAAACGCTCTCTCTGAATGGTGCTTTGAGGATTGAGGGGAGTAATTATAATTCTTCTATGATGAATCCGCTTAATCAGTTATCTCCCAGATTCTCCCTCTCTTATGAGTTTGTGAAAGGGTGGAAGTTTAATTTTGGTGCAGGGAGGTATTTTCAATTGC
>CAZYQA010000048.1:0-11267 GCA_964649555.1 uncultured Muribaculaceae bacterium | reverse complement strand
TATAATCATTTTCCGCATTTGTAGAGTCAATCCTATATTCGAGTTTGTGGTAATAAGCATATTTCTCTATCTCTTTTCTGGTATAACTCAATAAAGGGCGTATTATGCACCCATTATTAGGTGAGATACCACACAATCCTTTAATCCCTGTTCCTCTGGTAAGATTTAATAAAATAGTCTCAGCATTATCATCAGCATTATGCCCCACAGCAAGATATTTTATATCATTACTTGCCATCAACTCATAAAACCAATTATACCTTAGATCTCTCGCTGCCATCTCAATAGAAATCTTATTCTCTTTAGCATAGTTTACCGTATCAAACCTTTTTACAAAAAGAGTAATATCATTTTCTGCACACCAATCCTCTACAAAGGATTGATCAGAATCACTTTCATCACCCCTAAGATTGAAATTTACGTGAGCAGCATAACATATCAAATTTAATTTGGAATGAGATAATATATGAGCTAAGGAGAGAGAATCAACTCCGCCACTTAAAGCAATGAGGATTCTATCTCCTTCTATAATATTATTCTCTAAAAGAAATTTAGATATTTTATATGCATCCATTATTTTTTAAATTGCCCAAAAGTATATGAGAAATTAAATGTCAATACCTCTTTGAACTGTACCCGAGGCGCCTCATATCCATCTTTGTTTGCTATTAAAACATTATTATCATAAATAAGGTTTGTTCGCAAAGATGTTTTAAAGAATTTAGTAATCTGATAAACAGCTAAGAAATCCCAGTTTACCTGAATATTCTGTGGCTTATATAGATAATCCGAGAATAATGTTAGCTGAGAATTGAGTTTAAGGTTTTTTATCACCTCTTTCTCAAAATTAATTTTCAACTGCGCTCCCAACTCAAATCTTATCGGTTCATCAATAGCATTACCATACTTAACCCTTAATGTGGAATCGGTTACGATTACCCAAGAAGTTGTCAAAGGAGAGAAGTTTATGGATAGCACCTTTCCCTTTCCCGGCTTATAATCCAAACCGATACCAAAAGATAGCGATCCGGGGTTCAAAAACTTTGACACCATTTTTGGAGGTGCATTTTTAGGATAATCAAATCCCGGAGAAAATTGAGTTTTAAAGTTGAAAAGTGCCGAAAAGTAAAATTTATCAAATGCTTTATATCCAAACTTGCTATCTAATATCAACCTATCATCACTCTTTCTATACCCCTCTTCAAAATTATGTATAAATCCATAAGCGAATTGCCCCCTGTTTTCCCAAAATGCGTTACCTTTTTCATAATTATTATAAGCATTAATATAAGTATTCAAAGCAATTGACCCACTTCCTCCTGCAGCCCAATTGGTTAATGAGATTTGTTGAACTCCAAATTCAGTAAGAATACCATGCTTCCAAAATTGAGGCTTCTTATATGGTTCATAATTAATTACAGGAATATCATAATTAACGCCTATTTTTCGTATAATCTCTTGAGCATCGTTCAATCCTGAAATAACAATCTCTTGCTCTTTCTTTCTATTTTGTGAATATAAAGAAAGAGGAACAAATAAAATAAAACAAAATAAGCATCTAAATAAACAAAATTTCATAGAGTTAAAACACCTTTTTTACTCATCTAATACATCATCGGAATTATAACTAAAGCCAAGTCTTTTTGCCGTCCTCATTCTCGAACTCTCGATCTTAGCATTTATTTGTTCTACACTTGCAATTTTTACCATATCAAATGGTGGAACCAATAAATCAAATGATAAAGAATAAATCATAGCTGACTCAACAAAAGAAACCAGCTCTTCTTTTGAAATCGAGGTTTTTCCAAAACCGGATACTTTTTTCCTACTCTGTCTTTTACCCTCAATAAAGAACATTTTATCTTTATTAACAAAAAGCCTTGCAACCAAATAACCTAAATCCTCGCACCTATTGAATTTAAGAGAATCAGACAAAAAATTATATACGCTTATAACACCACAATATGAACTAAACGGATTCTCCTTAACATAAGGATTCTTCCATATAATATGATCTCTGTCAAACTGAAAAACATCAGTATGAAGGCTGAAAACCAAAACATCATCAGCAAATTTAAGCTCTGCCTCATATTTGCCTCTATCTCTATATTCAAGCCTTATTTTTTTATTAATTGTAGTATTATCCTCCTCAATCAATTCATTATAATCATTGCTAATCTCACCCCATATCTCTTTTAAATGATTGAACACCTCTTTTGATTGCTCAAAAACTTTTGCTTTAATATTGGCTTTTTGTTTTAGACCATCCAATATTTTCTGTTGCGGTAAAGGATCTGATGACATAATATTTATATTAAATTTTTAATAAGATCTTGCAAAAATTACTCTTTGTTTAGATGGTTTGCCCGAGTAAATACATTTACCATCCTCGATGATAACATCCGTATCAGTAGGAATACATCTGATAGTTGCTTTTGTCTCCTCTTTTATTCTCTCTTCTGTCTCAGGCGTTCCATCCCAATGGCATAATAAGAATCCACCTTTCTCAATCTCAACTTTGAAATCTTCCCAATTATCAACTGTTCTTGTATTTTCTTCTCTAAACTTAAGAGCTTTGTCGTATATATTATTTTGTATAATATCCATTAATGAATGAATATGCTCAGCAAGTCCAGCGATAGGTAAAGACTCTTTTGTCAAGGTATCTCTTCTTGCAACCTCAGCTGTCAAGTTTTGAATATCTCTTGGCCCCATTGCAACCCTTACAGGTACACCTTTAAGCTCCCACTCAGCAAATTTAAATCCACTTCTAAGATTATCTCTATCATCAATTTTAACGGTTAAACCAAATTTTTCTAAATCCGCTTTAAGGCTATTCATTGAGTTAATCACCTCTTTATGCTCCTCTTCTGTTTTAAATATAGGAACCATTACAACATGTATAGGAGCCAATTTTGGAGGCAACACTAAGCCATGATCATCTGAGTGAGCCATAATTAAGGCACCCATCAATCTTGTAGAAACGCCCCAAGAAGTAGCCCAAACATACTCTAAATTACCCTCTTTAGTTGCATATTTCACATCAAATGCTTTAGCAAAATTTTGACCTAAAAAGTGTGAAGTACCAGCTTGTAATGCCTTTCCATCTTGCATCATAGCCTCAATACAAAGAGTCTCTAGTGCACCGGCAAATCTCTCATTTGCAGATTTTTTACCCACAACTACAGGAACAGCCATGTGTTCTCTTGCAAATTTTGCATACACATTTACCATTTGTTCTGTCTCCTCGATAGCCTCTTGCTCAGTAGCATGAGCGGTATGCCCCTCTTGCCATAAAAATTCTGCTGTACGTAAAAACAATCTGGTTCTCATTTCCCATCTTACCACATTTGCCCATTGATTACATAAAATAGGTAAATCTCTATAAGATGTGATCCAATTTTTATATGTATTCCAAATGATAGTCTCTGAAGTAGGTCTGACAATTAACTCTTCCTCTAATTTAGCAGAAGGATCCACTACAACACCACTCCCCTCCGGGTTCACCATCAATCTATGGTGTGTAACCACAGCACACTCTTTTGCAAAACCTTCAACATGTTCTGCCTCTTTACTTAGAAAAGATTTGGGGATAAATAATGGAAAATAAGCATTCTGATGCCCGGTTTCTTTAAACATTTTATCCAATTGAGCCTGCATTTTCTCCCATATCGCATAACCATAAGGCTTAATAACCATACATCCTCTCACAGCAGAATTTTCTGCCAAGTCAGCTTTCATCACCAAATTGTTATACCAAAGTGAATAATTTTCCTCTCTTTTTGTAACCTCTTTTGCCATTTTATTTAATAATTAATTGTATCTTCGTGTAATTAGCTTTTATGCAGTATTTGCAATATTTAAGCGTTTACTATTTAATTCAAATAAATTCCAAATATATGGAATAATATTTTTTAAAAAAATTGAAAGCACAAAAATACAAAATAAATTAAAACACAGGAGGTAAAAATGAAAAACAATTATTTAATTATTTCTATTGTGGGTCTATTTTCTTTGGCTTCTTGCGGTACAACCAGCAAAATGTCATCAGAAAATAATAAATACCTAAATGGAATTTATTATACCCCCTCGGCAAATGAACAGATTGCTTACCAGAGAGATCAGGAAGATCTTAAAAATTTGCAGAATAAAACACAGAAGTCATTTTATGACTCTAGAACAAATACAGAGACCATATATCTTGACGGAAACAATGAAGTTGATATAAATTACAATCCAAATATCAACTATGCAATTGTTGATAGTGATGAGAGCTATGAAGAGAGATTAAGAAAATTTGATTCTCCGACTTACACTGTTAATATCAACACTAATTACTCATGGGGAGGAAATCCTTGGTGGGGTCCATCCTACTGGGGATCATATTGGGGCCCATCTTGGGGGTCAAGTTGGTGGAGATATAATTCATGGTGGGGCAATTGGTACGACCCTTGGTATGGTCCATCTTGGGGATGGGGTCCAAGTTGGGGATGGGGTCCATCTTGGCATAACCCATGGTGGGGTAACTGGTATGATCCATGGTGGGGTTATCCTCCTTATTTCCCAGGACCTGGCCACAATCATGGCAGACCATCGAGAGATATTTATTATGGAAAAAGAAATGAGTCTCCTATATACAATCAAGGTAGACCTTCAGGAGGTATATATGACAGGAATCCTTCTACTGTGAATCAAGTAAGAGGAAACAGTGGCAATATGCAAAATGTAAGACCTGGATATAATAGCGGTACAAACAACAGCAATATGGCTGGATCGAATACCTCTACAGGAAATACATCGGGATCGGGTTCTGCATATAGAAGAGGAAATTCATCACAACAAAATGGTGCTATTTTTAACAATAATGCAGCTAATAGCGGAAGTAACTCAATGATTAATACCCGCCCAAGTAACCAGAATAATAGCAATATGAATAACGGCTCTTCGAATACTCAAACCACAAAATACAGAAGAACCCAAAATAAGGCTACAGTTACCACAAATAACTCTTCAAATAATAGCAACCAAAATAACAGATCTAACAGCTATAACAGATCTAATAACTCTTATAATCAAAATAATAGCAGTTATAACAGATCTAACATGGGTGGAAATACAGGAGGATACAGCAGATCTGGTAGCGGAAGTAGCTACAGTAGCGGAAGCGGTGCTTCCAGAAGTTCACAAGGTAGCTCACAAGGTAGCACTTACAGAAGATAATATTTATTGATGAGAATCAAAACAAGAAATTATGCAAATTATAAGAAAATCATTATACATACTGGGAGCTCTTGCTTTAGGAGCTCCTGTATTGAATGCGCAAACAACTAAGGAAGCATTCTTACTCTCTCAACAGTACCAAGAGGGAACAGCTAGAAGTGTAGCTATGGGTAATGCTTTTACAGCATTAGGTGGAGATTTAGGAGCACTCACAATCAACCCCGCATCATCCGGAGTTTACAGATATTCTGAGGTATCAATTACACCATCTGTTTCTATTCATGGTGTTAATGCTACTTATTTAGGAAATAATAATAAAGATACAAAAACCCGATTTGGAGTCTCAAATTTTGGTTATGTTGGAGCTTTTAATACAGGAAGGCACTCAAATGGTTTAATAAACTGGAATCTTGGTGTAGTATATAATAAAATGAATAACCTTTCAAATAGGATGAGTGTATATGGAAGGACTAATAAGAGCAGTTTATTATCAAATATCGCCCAACAGACTAATGGAATAAATAGTTCATGGCTTAGCGAAGACAAAACATACAATCCTTTCTTTGATTCAGATGCTCCTTGGAGCTCAATTTTGGCATGGAATACTTTCCTTATTGACAATCTTCCAGATAGTGGTAATGATTATTTTGGAGCTACAGAGAATCTTGACGATGCTTCAAAAAACATATATATAGCAGGTGATCTTGACCAACATTTTACAAGAGAATCAACTGGAAATGTATCTGAGGCTGTAATAAATTTTGGTGGTAATATTTCTAATAAACTTTTCTTTGGTGTTAATTTGGGTATTCAAAGCATTTACTATGACTACAAAGAAATGTATTCGGAAAATGCTGTAAACTCTGCAAACTTCAATTCGGGTTTTCAAAGCTTTACACACAGATACCATCTTAAAACATCAGGAACAGGTATTAATCTTAAATTTGGATTGATATATCTACCATTTAATGGATTAAGAATAGGAGCTTCTATATCTACCCCTACATGGATGTATCTGCAAGATAAATGGGAAGAAACAATGCATTCTAGATTCAGCGATGGAGAAAAATATGATTTGGAATCCCCACTAGGAGTATTTGATTATAGATTAAACTCTCCTTTCAGATGGAATGTAGGTGTAGCATACACATTTGGAAAGATAGGTGTTATAAGTGCAGATTACGAAAGAGTTGATTATTCACAAATGAAATTTGCAAATAGTGATGGGAACAACGTTTCATTTGTAAATGAAAATAGAGATTTCAAACAATACTATAAATCATCAGATATTTTCCGTGCTGGTTTAGAGCTAAAGCCACTACCTGAATTTGCTTTTAGACTTGGTTATCAATACTACTCTAATGGAGAAAAAGCAATTACTAATTTCTCAGGATTACAACCTAATAATACTTTACAATTAGGCTCTGTTGGTGTTGGATTTATTTCAAACAAAGGCTTCTTTGCTGACATAGCATACCAACAAAAACTAAATAAAGATGAAAATAATTTTTATTTAGGAAATGGAGAAAGTGGAATTGAGAAACCTATTAACTATAAAATAATGCTTACTTTAGGCTTTAAGTTTTAGAAATGATATAGCATTTGGCCCTTCATTGAATAGAAGGTCTAATATAGATAAATTTGGTACAAAACCCTGCTTGGTTGAGAATACTTGCCAGTAGGGTTTTTCCATTTTAAATTCCTTTAACATGGATACTCCTTTATATTTTGGCTGGATGATCTCTTTTAGATTTAAACCAGCCTCTTCGTTAAAATTTTGGGTAAGAAGTATTGGCGTTTCAATACTTAAAACTTCGGCAAAATATTTAATAAAACTCATATTAAGATCGAAAAGAGTTTCATGTTTTTTATCATAGATGGCATAAATATCATCCATATAATATTCAAAAAACGGAGAAGACTTATAAGCTGCTTCTAAAGCTCTTTTATGCTGAATAACCCAATCCGTTGAATAATCTATTTTTATTTTTGCTATCTCAACTTTATGCCCTAAAACATTATCTCTGAGCACGGGGATATTTAAAACAAGAGGACCGTTACCCGATAATATCGAGCAACGTGTCCTATATGTTTGTTTCTGATAAGTTTCGTTTACTTCTATTCTTACAACATTGCAATTTGCCATTACAAAGAAATACTCAATAGGTGGCATATAAGCAGTTGATAAAAGAACATCATTAAATAGAACTTTATTATTCATCCTCTTCCTCACCTTTAGGATTATATCTGATAATCCCTCTTTTTGAAGCTGCAATAAAATCAAGAATAATTCTTTTTTCCATTGTCTCTTCAAATTCAGCCTCAATTTTTTTACACGCATCTGATACATTAAGGCCTGATTGATAAATTACTCTATAAATATCCCTTATATTTTCAATCTGAGTATTTGTAAAGCCTCTTCTTCTCAATCCGATGATATTTATCCCTGAAAAAGATAAAGGTCTTCTTCCCGCTAAAGCAAAAGGAGGAACATCTTTACCAATTAAAGATCCACCTGAAAGCATAGCGTGTGCACCTATTTTAGAGAATTGATGTGCTGCCGAATTACCACCTATAATAGCAAAATCATTCACAACAGTTTCTCCTGCAAGCCCAACATAGCTCACTAATATAACATTGTTTCCAACTTCGCAATCATGCGCAACGTGAACATAAGACATTATAAATGTATTATTTCCTATTACAGTTTTAGATTTACCACTTGCAGCTGTACCTCTATTAACTGTTGCACACTCTCTTATTGTAACATTATCCCCTATTTCAACATAAGTAATCTCTCCAGCAAATTTCAAATCTTGGGGAATAGCACCAATAACAGCACCCGGAAATATCTTACAGTTCTTACCAATTTTCACGTAATCGAAAATCGTTACATTAGGCCCTATCCATGCACCGTCTCCAATCTCCACATTTTCTGCTATATAGCAGAAAGGACTAATTGTTGAATTAGCACCTATTTTTGCATTAGGATGCACATAAGAATTATTCATAATTATTTTTTTTATTTATTTTTTATCACTTGAGCAACCATATCACTCTCACAAACTAATGTGTCACCTACATAAGCCTGCCCTTTCATAGCTACTATTGATCTGCGTAAAGGTTGAGTTATTGAAAGCTTGAATACTAAAACATCACCTGGCACCACTTTTTTCTTAAATTTAGTATTATCAATCTTTGCAAAATAAGTAGAATGCTTTTCAGGTTCTTCTAAATCTTTTAGCACTAATATTCCTCCCACCTGTGCCATAGCTTCAACAATTAAAACTCCCGGCATAACAGGCTCCTGAGGAAAGTGACCAATAAAGAATCCTTCATTAACACCAACTGTTTTTATGCCAACCACGTAATCATCACCAATCTCAGTTATTCTGTCTACCATTAAAAATGGTGGTCTGTGCGGCAATAAATTTTTAATCCCATTAATATCAATTACAGGCTCAGCATTTGGGTTATATTGAGGTATTTCCATTTTAATTAAATTTTAATTTTTTTGTTCTATAATTTTCTTAAGTTGCTTAGCAATCTCTGTATTTATTTTATGTCCGGTTTTGTACCCGATAACTTTTGCCTTTAATCGTGTACCTATCAGAGAAAAATCTCCAATAATATCTAATAATTTATGCCTTGCACACTCATTGGGGAATCTTAACTCTAAATGATTTAAATACCCTTCAGGAGCTCTCTCTAATGATTTAACATTAAATATACCGGCTAATCTATCCAATTCTTGCTGAGGAACAGGATTCTCAACTATTATTATAGCATTATCCAAATCCCCCCCCTTTATAAGATTATTTTTAAAAAGAGGCTCGAGCTCATGGAAAAATACAAATGTTCTGCAAGGTGCAATATCTTTAGCAAAATCTGTTTGAGAATTGTATCTTGCATATTGATTCCCCAAAACTTTTGAGTTATAGTCAATCATCATTTCAACAGAAAATTCATCATCGGGCATAATTGTTATCTCCGATCCTGTTTTTTCATCTTTGAAAACGATTTTTTCTTTAAACTCAGCATATTTTCTAGGAGCATCCTGCTCTTTTAACCCATCTTTACAAATCTCTTTAACATAAGGTCTTGAACTTCCATCTAAAATAGGAACTTCCTGAGAATCTATTTTAACTAAAGCATTATCAACTCCAAGCCCATGAAGTGCGGCCATTAAGTGTTCTAATGTTGATATCTTAACTTCTCCTTTCTCTAAAGTTGTTCCCCTTGCGGTTGTAGTAACATAATCAACCAAAGCCTCTATCGTTGCATTTTCACCAAGATCAATTCTATTAAAAACTATCCCGTGATTTTCCGGAGCTGGCTCAAGTATCATATTAACAGTCTTTCCGGTATGCAATCCTTTGCCGGAAAATTTATATGTATTATTTAATGTATGCTGTTTAATTTGCATCTGCAATATATAATTTATTAGGTTTTAGCGAGCAAAGATACGAACTTTATATTTATTTTGGAATTTTCTTAAAATTTGCATAACATTTAAGGTACTCTTTATAATCAAAAGCAGGCGAACCCAACAATGTCATACCCTCTTTCTTCACACTCTTAAACACGCCAGCCTGTGCCCCTACATTGGTTTTATTAGGAATATTTATATGCCCTACAAAACCTGCCTGCCCTCCTATCATACATTGATCTCCAATTTTTGCAGAACCCGCAATGCCTGTTTGAGCTGCTATGACAGTATTTGATCCGATCTCTACATTATGAGCAACTTGTATTAAATTGTCAAGTTTTGTCCCTTTTCTAATTACTGTAGCCCCCATTGTCGCTCTATCAATAACAGTATTAGCTCCTATCTCAACATCATCTTCTAATATCACAATACCTGTTTGTGGAATTTTTTTATAAGTACCATCTGCTGTGGGAGCAAAACCGAATCCATCCGATCCTATCACTGCGTTAGCATGAATAATACAATTGTGCCCAATTTTACAACCTTCATAAATTTTCACTCCGGGATATATTATACAATTATCCCCTATTTCTACACTATTTCCAATATATACATGAGGAAAAATTTGAGTTCCTTTACCCACCACACTCTTTTTACCGAGCACTGAGTAAGCACCTATATATGAACCTTTACCTCTTTTGCTAGACCATGCACATCTGGCCCAAAAAGACCTTCCACTCTTGTTAGCTTCCTTTAATGAATTTAATAAATCCAGTAAAGATGCAACTGCTTCGTAAGCGTTATCTACCAATATTAAAGTTGGTTCAACTTTTGTTTCGGGTAGAAATTCTCTATTAATAATAACAATGCTCGCTTTAGATGTGAGTAAATATTGTTGATATTTGGGATTTGCCAAGAAACAAATATTACCCGGCTTTCCACTCTCTATTTTTGCAACAGACTGCACTTTTACATTTGGATCTCCAATTATTTCACCATTAAAATGTTGTGCTATCCTCTCTGCTGTAACCTCCATAAAAAATAATTTATATTTAAAGTGCAAAAATATAGAAAAAATAATAATTTTTACTATCTTTGCACCCGAAAGAGAATGTGAAAGGGAGTCCGGCTATGGACGCCCTTTATTATTATATATTGACATATTATACAAATCGTATGAATAAATCTGAAATAGAAAAGGTCATAGAGGGGTATCTCAATGATAAAGGATTATTTTTAGTTGACATAAAAATATCCAATGACAACGATATAGAGGTGAGCGTGGAATCATTTTCAGACACTATTAAAATAGAAAATTGTATTGATATTACTCGAATTATCGAGGGTGTTTTCAATAGAGAAGAGGAGGATTATTCTCTTACCGTTACTTCTGCAGGGCTAGATTTACCATTTAAAGTATTAAATCAATATAAAAAATACATCAATAATGAGGTTGAAGTTGTTTTTAAAACCGGGGGTAAAACAAAAGCAATTTTGACAGATGCTAAAGATAATGGTATAGAGCTAACAACAAGTAAAATGGTAAAAAAAGAGGGAAGTAAAAAGAAAGTATCGATGGTCCTGATCGACAGCTTGAATTAAAAGAAGTTCAAACTAG
>CAZYQA010000047.1:0-11360 GCA_964649555.1 uncultured Muribaculaceae bacterium | reverse complement strand
GTTTGCGGGGAGTGAAGCGGTTGTAATAGCATCATAATAATTTAATGCTGCGCTGAAGCATGCAACCGGTATCCCTTTTAGTGTAGCTAAAGCAACTACCTTCCTCAGGCTCTCTATGTTTTGCGGTAGTACATTTTTATAGAAAGTGCTGAATAGAAGATTTGTCAAGTTGCTATCTTCATTATATGCATTTGTAATGTCATCTAAAAATGCAGATCTGATGATACATCCACCTCTCCAAATTCTAGCAACTTCACCTCTATTAATTCCCCAATTCATCTCTTTTGAAACTTTTCCCATTAGCTCAAATCCTTGTGCATAGGAGATAAGTTTGGCAGCATATAAGGCATTCTCTATATCTTCATCCGTAATTGGCAGGATGGTTTCATAAGAGGCATATACCTCTCTCTTTTGATCCTCATCTGAGGGATAAATTTTGCTTAGGAGCACTCTGATATCTTTTTGAGAAGATATGTATCTGGAGAATACAGATTCTGTAATAAGGTTTAATGGTATATCCTCTTCAAGAGCGGTAATGCCTGTCCATTTGCCTGTACCTTTTTGCCCTGCGGTATCTAATATGCTATCTACTACATAGCCCTTATTATCTTTGAATTTTAGAATATCTGCTGTGATTTCTATTAAATAACTCTCCAGTTTACCCTTATTCCATGCGGCAAATAAATCGGATGCTTTGGCGTTGCTATGTTTTAGGACTCTCTTAATCATATCATATGCTTCGCAGATTACTTGCATATCTCCATATTCAATTCCATTATGAATCATCTTTACAAAGTGGCCTGCTCCACCTGAGCCAATCCATGCGGTGCATGGTACATTGTCCTCTTTTCCAGCTTTAGCTGATATTGCTTCAAAAATTCCTTTTATATGTTTCCATGCCTGCTCATTTCCTCCCGGCATTAGTGAGGGGCCGTATAATGCTCCAAATTCACCACCTGATACTCCACTGCCCACAAATAAAATACCCTCTTTGCCATACTCTTCCACTCTTCTTTGGGTATCATGGAAGTTGCTGTTTCCTCCATCTATGATTATATCCCCTTCATCTAAGAAGGTTATTAATGCTCTGGTGGTATCATCCACAGGTTGCCCAGATTTTACCATTAATAAAATCTTACGGGGCTTCTCTAATGAATCGCACAGCTCTTGAAGATTGTATGCCGGGAAGAAGTTTTTACCTGCACCGCGCCCATTCATAAATCTTTCTGTTTTATCGGGGGTTCTATTATAAACGGTTACATTATAACCATTTCTCTCTATGTTTAATGCTATATTCTCACCCATTACGGCAAGCCCTATAACTGCTATATTACTTTTCATATTTAAAAATTTGTTTGTGGTACTCTATTTAATTAATTCTGCAGCATCTTTATCTATACACCAAAATACATTCCCATCAGTAGGTTTGATATGTGTTGCAGGTAATGTTTCATCTTTATCAATTAAAATCCTTTTTAGTATCTCTTGTTTATTCTGCCCGGTAGCAAGCATAATAATATTTTTTGCATTATTAATTGTGCTACCCGATAGAGTGATTCTCACTTGTCCGCTTCCGGGGTGTTTTACAATTTGCGCTATCTCATCGGTTGTAAAAGAGGCTAAGTTATCGGGGAAGATAGAAGCTATATGCCCATCTTCTCCTATACCTAATATTATAACATCGAAACGGGGAAATCTGTTTGAAATCTTTACGTTTCCATTAATTTGCCCCTCATATTGGTATCTTGCAGCAACATAATCTTCATTATATGCAGCATGAAATACATTCTCTTTTAATACAATTCCTGTGTATAATAATTCACGGGCAAATTCCCCGTAATTGCTCTCTAAACTCTCTGCCGGAACCATCCTTTCATCTCCCCAAAAGTAATTTATCCCATTATCCGCTACGAATGGAAATTCATTTCTTAGCAAAGAAAACATGAGTTTTGGGGTATTTCCTCCCGATAATGCTACCGAGATGTTTCTTAGAGGAGATTTTTTCTCACTTAGAATCTCTATAACTTTTTTACAAGCCTCTTTGGGATTTTCTAAAATATATTTTTCCATATTTATTATATTTTATAATTCGCAGAATAGGTTGCTTCCTACAAGGTTTTTACATGGATAGCGCCACAATTTACCATCCAATCTGGTTAAATTGTCTGCTTCCACAGGGCCCCAAGTTCCCGCTTGGTATGGGTAAATAGGTGTTAAATCCTTTTCCCAAGCATCTAATACCGGTTGCACAAACTCCCATGTTGCTTTTACAGCATCATCTCTTTGGTATAGTGTGGCATCTCCTTGCATACAATCGCATAAAAGCCTTTCGTAAGCCTCAGGGATATGATAATGATTCAATGATGAGTATCTGAAATCAAGATCTACAGGCTCCACCTTAAAGCCTGCTCCCGGCTCTTTCATCCCAATTTTGAGCTGTAGCCCTTCATCGGGTTGTATTCGTATCACCAACTGATCTCCACGCTCTTCAAAGGAGCTGTTATGGTTGAATATTTTGTAGGGAGTGCTTTTAAAATGGATTACTATCTCTGTTACCCTTGCTGGTAAGCTCTTTCCGGTTCTTATATAAAACGGTACTCCGCTCCATCTCCAGTTCTCTATAAAACATCTCATGGCTACGTAGGTTTCTGTCTTGGAGTCTTTAGGTACCCCCGGCTCATCTAAATATCCGTTTACTGTTTTGCCTCCAATTATCGAAGAGGTGTATTGCCCCCTTACAACGTAATCTTTTACTTCGTCTTCTTTAATTGGTTTTAGAGATTGAAATACTTTTACCATCTCATTTCTTATGGAGTTGGCATCTGCGTTAATAGGGGGCTCCATTGCAACTATTCCCAAGATTTGTAATAGATGGTTTTGAAGCATATCTCTCAATGCCCCCGCTTTATCATAATATCCTGCTCTGGAGCCTACACTTAGTGCCTCTGATGATGTGATCTCTACATAATCGATAAAGTTTCTGTTCCATAAAGGCTCAAATATGGTATTTGAAAAACGTGTTACAAGTATATTTTGTACGGTTTCTTTGCCAAGATAGTGATCTATCCTATAAATCTGATCTTCGTTGAAATATTGCAGAAGGGTATGATTTAGCTCGGTTGCACTCTTGAGATCTTTTCCGAAAGGTTTCTCTACAATTACTCTTTTCCACCCATTCTCGCTACAAGTGAGTCCACATTCGGATAGATTTTTTGCCACCTCTCCATAAGCAGCAGGGGGAATAGCAAAGTAATATAAGTAATTAGCCTTACAAGCAATCTCTCCTGAGAGATCTTGAAGGCGTGTTGAGAGAGATTTGAAATCATTTTGATTGAAAGGATCTAGTCTTATATATGATAAATGAGATACAAATTCATCAACCATTTCGCTCGAAGAGGGGAATTTTTCATCCAACTCTTCTTTCATTTTTTCTCCGAACAGTGTATCATTCATATCTGTTCTGCCACAGCCCAAAACTTTGAAATTTTGCGGGAGAAGTTGTTGCCCGAATAGATCGAAAAGGGCAGGTATAAGTTTTCGTTTGGTAAGATCTCCGGATGCTCCAAAGATTACCATGATAAAATTATCAGGTTTTTGCATTGTGTTTTTATTTAGAAACAACCAATTTTATTTATTGTTCCGTTACCTTTTTTATCTTCTTAAAATAAAAGAGATAACGCCGTCACATAATGAGATTAAGCCCAAAATAGCAATTACTATTCCGGATATTCGGTTAATCATTATTAACTGTTTTAGCCTAAACTTCTTTCTGAATATATTGATTGTAGTGCTTAGAACAAACCACCACAGCGCCGACCCAAGGAAAATTCCCCATAAAATAGCAAAAACAGTTCTCCCCCCAACATCATCCCCAATATTAATTCCAACTGCCGCTAATAATCCCAATATGAGCAAGATTGCTCCGGGATTAGTAATAGTCATAAGGAACGCTTCTATAAAATCCTCGATATGCTTTTTGTTTGTGTGCTTTTGCCTGATCTGTTTAATGGGGTTGGTCAAATATATTCTTATACCAATAAAAATAATAATGATGCCCCCGATAAACATCACCCACATTCTATTCTGATGGATTAGAGTTTGCATGAATGCAAGCCCGAGTACAGAAATAGCTGCATAACAAGTATCCGAAGCAGAGGCTCCCAACCCGGTAATAAATCCTGCATTGCGCCCTTTACTAAGTGTTTTTTGAACACATAGAACGCCGAGCGGACCCAAGGGAATGGATGCTCCTAACCCAACAATAAGACCTTTTAAGAAAGCAATAAGCATTAGACTTCAGATTATTTGTATCTTTGTACGTTTATAAAAGCTAGTTAGAATTGCAAAAATAGTATAAATCCCACTTATATTAAAAAAAAGATGACAAAAAAGATTAATAAAATACATCTTAACATTTGGTTATTAACATTATTATCCTCTGTATTATTATCACTGCCATTTATTTTACCGCATTTATGGTTTATATCATTAATAGGATTTGTCCCATTATTTGCAGCAGAATATATTGCGAAAGAGAATAAAATTAAAAGATTCTTTTTTGTATATTATATAGGTTTCATAGTTTGGAATATCATCACTACATATTGGGTTTGGTTTGCAACACCGCCGGGTGCAGTAGCTGCAGTTCTGCTGAATTCGTTGCAGATGGCGGTTATTTTCGCACTTTTCAGATGGTTTAAAAATATTACTAAGGGTTTTCTACCATATATTTTCTTTATGTTTGCATGGTTGGCTTGGGAGCACGCTTATTTTACATGGGATGTGAGCTGGACATGGCTTGTATTGGGGAACTCTTTAGCTACATCAATCAAAACTATCCAATGGTATGAATATACAGGCACATTGGGGGGATCATTCTGGATTCTGCTCTCTAATATACTTTTATTCAGACTCTTGCTTTTATTCATAAGAAAAGAGAGATATATAATTTCCGCTTTATCTTTATTACTGGTTGTGATTGTTCCTGTGTCAATTTCTCATTTGATATATAATTCTTATGAAGAGGATGATACCCAATCGGCAGAATTTACAGTATTGCAGCCAAATATTGATCCTTATAATGATAAATTTGGAGGATTAACTCAGCAAGAGCAGACAAATATTCTTTTAAATCTAATAAAGAGATCCGATACAGGGAATGATAGAGTGGTATTAGCTCCGGAAACATTTGTTGGTTTTGAGTCACCTGTAATAATTGAGGGGAGGGAGAAAAGCAATAGGAATTTTATACCATTTATGGAGATTATTGAGAATTCTGATATGGATTTGATAGTTGGAGCTGTAACGCAGAGAGTATATAATTCTGTAAAAGAGCCATCGGAGACTGCAAGGTTTGTAGGAAATAATATGTGGTATGATATATATAATACAGCTATTTATTTAGATAAAGACTTAAATACTCAGACATATCATAAATCTAAATTAGTGATATTGGCAGAGAGCAACCCTTTTGCTAAAGGGCCTTTGAAGTTTATAGATAAATTGGTTTCAGGGATAGAAGGGGGGATAGGAAATTTTGGAACGCAAAAGGAGAGGACGGTTTTCAAAACCAATACAGGTGCTAATATTGGGGTTGCTATATGTTATGAATCGATATATGGTGATTTTTATAGAGATTATGTACTTGCCGGGGCTAATGTGATGGGGATAATTACCAATGACGGATGGTGGAAAAATACGTGGGGGCATAAGCAACATTTAAGCTATGCAAGTTTAAGAGCTATTGAGACAAGGAGATCTATTGCAAGAAGTGCAAATACGGGTATATCTGCATTTATAGATCAAAGAGGAGATATAGTTTATAAAACCAAATGGTGGGAGGAGGCTTATCTTAATTCTAAGCTAAACCTAAATAATAAAATCACCATATTCGTGAAATATGGTGATATAATCGGTAGAGTTTCGGGATTTCTATTCTTCTTGTTTATGCTTCTTGGAGTATCCAGAAAAATAAGCAAAAAGAGGATTCCTAAAGAGTCTTGCTAAGTAGCTTTTCAATTCTCTCTTTGGTTTGTTCAGACGATTCTACAATATCGGGCCACCTACGGTTAAATCCGTTGGTTCCCGGTATTTTTTTTCGTGCATCCAAAACTAATATTTGGCTCCCATTTATGGTGATGAATGAGGAGTCTCTTATCATATCAACATTTCCACCAAGTAGCCAAAGGTTTCTGTATCTATCTGTAAGGTCAAATTCCTTATCTATTATAACAGCTATTTTGGTATTATCCTTTATCTGATCTTGGCTGTGTACGTATGAAATAAAGTGCTCGGTAATCATATCATCCGCATCAAATACTCCCTCTTCCGGGAGTTTTTTTGTTGCATCAATGCATAATTTACCTCCAAAGCCACACACCGGAGATGTATGATCCAATACATCTAATGGGCCACGGCTAAAGTATGAGTCTGTTTTGGGGTTATAGTTTTCAATTATATACTCTTTCAGGTGTTGATGGTTTCTAATATCTCTATCTCCAAACCCTTGTGAGTCTATTACCAGTATCACTTTATTGAACATCATCTGCCCTGCACCCCACATTGCGTGAGCTATCTTAACCCCTTGTCCGGGGTATCTTTTCTTTATTTTTACTACTGCAAAGTTATGCCCTACGCCCTCTTCGGGTAGGTATAGATCCTCAATCTCAGGGCCTAGCACAAACTTAATAGGAGTTAAAAATATTTTCTCGGTAGCTATGGCAATATATTTATCTTCTTGTGGGGGTACCCCTACGATAGTAGCCGGATAGATAGCATCTTTGCGATGAGATATACAAGTGACATGGAAAGTAGGGTAGAGGTCTTCTAAAGAGTAAAAACCCGTATGATCTCCAAATGGCCCTTCAATTACTTTAGCTTCATTTTTATTCACATACCCTTCAATCACAAAATCACAATCTGCCGGCACTTTCATATCAATGGTAAGGCAGTTTGCCAAAGCAACCCCCGTACCTCTTAGAAAGCCTGCAAATAAGTATTCATCTATTCCATCGGGTAGTGGAGCCGTAGCAGCATAAGTATATACAGGGTCGCCACCAAGGCATACCGCAACCGGCATTCTATCTCCATCAAATTCATCATAATGGCGAGCACCCGTTTTATGGCGATGCCAGTGCATCCCAGTACTTTCGGGGGTAAATACCTGCATCCTATACATTCCCACATTTCTAGCCCCCGTTTTAGGATCATTTGTGTGTACCAGTGGTAAGGTGATAAATCGTCCGCCATCCTGTGGCCAACATTTCAACACTGGCAATCTGCCTAGATCGGGTTTTGCCAAAATTACCTCTTGGCATGGGGGAGTCCCCTTATAATCTTTGGGCATCCATTTGGCTGCATGAGCCAAAGTAGGGAGAAGTTTTAATTTGCTGGCCAAAGTCTTTCTCTCTGTCATAGCTTCTCCCAATAGCTCCTCCATTCTCTTATTAATCTCTTCAAAAGAGTTGGCTCCAAGAGTGTATAAGATTCTTTTTTCAGAGCCCATCATATTCGTAATTACAGGGAACGATGTTCCTGTATTTTCAAATAAGATAGCTTTTCCTCCATCAGGTTGTTTACTTATCCTGTCTGTATATTCGGTAATTTCAAAAACAGGATCTACAAACTCTTTTACTCTGATAAGTTCGTTATTCTTCTCTAAAAATTCTATATACTCTCTTAGTCCTTTATACATATCTTTTATTCTGATGCTTGATCAAGCAAATATAATATATTCTTAAATGTTACTCCGCTGTTTTTTGATAGCCCTATTTCGCATGTACGGCTGGTAGCATACCCCTCAGTACATTTCCCCTCAACCTGCTCTCTTAAGTGGCGCAAACCGTGTGCATTTAGCTCCGGTAATAAGAATCCTCTATCCCCTGCAAAACCGCAACAATTGCTATCAATTACAGTTACTTCATTTGCACATAATTTAGCAATATCATATAACATATTATCTACTCCCATTTTCTTTGCAGAGCAAACAGCAAATACAGCCACCTTTTTATCTAATTTTTTGATATTCAGATTCGGCACAAGATATTTCATAATAAATTCGGCAGGCTCATATAATTTTACCTCATCTCCAAAATTAGATTGCATGGTGTATAAGCATGGGCTCATATCGCATAATACAGGATATTTGCTATCTTCAGAAGCCTTTATAAGTGCATTCTTCAATTCATCTGAGGCAAGTTTTCCAGCTTCTGTAAACCCTTTGCTTGAGAAAGCCATTCCGCAACATAGCTTGTTGAGATTCTCGGGGTATATCACTTCATATCCCGCTTTTACAAGTAGTTTTTCTGTTAATCTGGTGATCTCTAAATCTGATGAATTGCTTTTGCTTATCCCCATGCTCCTTGTGATACAAGATGGGAAATAGACAGCTTTTCCTATAGATTTTTGCAAAGTTACGCTCTCAAATTTGCTACGCGATGTACCTTTTGGAAAATATTCATTCCACATAGGAATTGCGCCGCACGTGAGTGTTCTGGCAGTTGATGCAAGTGCTCCAAAGGTTTTCTTTCCAAGCGCAACTCTTGCTCCGTAAGCCAATGTTAATCCTCCTCTCATATATTTGGTAACGGTATCCATGTGAGAGGCAATTTTTATTGCTACTTTCTTGGATTTTGATGAGTTGTCGAGGCTTCTAAGCTCTTTGATAAGTTTGCCTGCATCAGCTTTTACAGGGCATTTCAATGCGCAAAGGCTATCTGTTGCACATGTATCCATACCCCAATATTTGTATTGTTTTTGCATCTCTGCAGCAATATGAGGAGCCTCTCCGCTCTGTTTCAATCTCTCCATCTCTCTGTAGGAAGCTACCCTTTGCCTAGGTGATAGTGTTAGCCCTTCCGATACGCAAGTACCTTCACAAAATCCACACTCCATACATTTATTTACAGTTTCTAGAATTGATGGGCATGGTTTCAGATTAGAAATATGTGCATGTTTATCTTGGTTTAGGATCACTCCGGGGTTTAGTATTCCTTGCGGATCAAATATCTGCTTCACCTCTTTCATTAGCTGGTATGCTTGGCTACCCCACTCTTTCTCAACATAAGGTGCCATATTTCTTCCCGTTCCATGCTCTGCTTTTAGTGAGCCGTCATATTTTGACACCACTAAATCTGCAATATCATCCATGAATTTACCATATTTGGCAACCTCTTCTTCTGTCACAAAATCCTGATTAAACATAAAGTGTAGGTTCCCCTCTAATGCGTGTCCAAATATTACAGCATCTGAGTACCCATCTTTGTCAAAAATTGCCCTTAAATCTAAAACAGCGTCTGCTAATTTTTCCACAGGGAAACATATATCTTCAATAATTGCGGTTGTGCCCGATTTTCTCATTCCGGCTATTGTAGGGAGAGCCTCTTTTCTGATCTTCCATAAAATAGCTTGCTCTTTGGCATCTGCAGTAAATTCAAAAGGGATCTCAGGCTTAATATCTTTAATACTATCGAGAATCTCTTTGGTGTTTGCTTCCACTTTTGCTTTATCTTCGCCTCTTGTCTCAACAAGTAATCCGCAGGCTCCGCTAGATAATGTTTTAATATATGCTGGCAACCCGGGTGTGTTCTCTACAGATCTGATACTTGCTCTGTCAATTAACTCTACAGCAGAAACAGGTTGTTTCTTTAATATCTGTACAGCGCTACAAGCATCTTTGATAGTGGGATATATGATAAGAGCTAATGATTTGTATTTATGCTCTATCACAGTATTGTAGGTAACACCTGCTATGAAGCCTAAAGTGCCCTCCGAGCCAATCATTATATGTTTAAGAATGTCAAATCCGCTAGTATAATCAACAAAAGCATTTAAGCTATATCCTGTTGTATTCTTGATTTTATATTTCTTTTTAATTCTATTGAATAATTCCTCATCATTCTTAATCTTTTCAGAGATATTCTCTAATGATTTAAGTAATTGCTGATGAGTTTTCTTAAAGTTCTCTTTTGAGTTTGAATCTGCTGTGTCTAAGTAAGTTCCATCAGCTAAAATCACCTGAATATCAGCAATAGTTTTATATGAATTTTCACTTGTGCCACAACACATTCCGCTCGCATTATTTGCAGCAATACCACCTATCATGGCAGAATCTATAGATGCCGGATCTGGCCCTATCTTTCTGCCGTACTGGGCTAAATACCTGTTAGCAATTGCACCTCTGATACCGGGCTGTAGAGAGATCTTTAATCCGTTGTCTAAAATCTTGTAATCTTTAAATCCGTGGGTGGCAATAACAAGCACTGAGTCTGATATTGCTTGCCCTGAAAGGGAAGTTCCTGCGGCTCTGAATGTTACAGGGATATTCATTTGGTGAGCATGCTTCATTATATGCTCAATCTCTTTAAGGCTATTTGCTCTAATAACTAATTTAGGGATAAGTCTGTAAAAAGAGGCATCGGTGCCAAAAGCTAAAGTGCTTAAAGCATCGTGTAATAAACGTTCTTTAGGAACAATTTCGTTTACTTTATGGTAAAACTCTTTATATTTTCCACTAATCATATTTGGTACTTTTGATAAGTTGTAATAATTCAGAAAGATCAATGTCATTTATATCTTTGGCTATAACAATGTTATCTTTCAATAGGTAAATGGATGGGACACTTTCCAGATAATAATTCTCATAAATCTGAGATCTGTTCTCTCCACCCCATAAGTTTACCCAATCGAGATTGTTACTGCCAATATATTTAATCCATTTGTTATAATCGCTTCCGGTATTAATTGCTATAAATTCAATGCCGTTTTTTTTGTATTCTTTGTATAATTCCAATAATTTAGGGGTCACCTGCTCACATAATCCGCACTCTATATTGTAAAAATATAATACTTTAAAATCACCATCAATATCATTCATCCAAATCTCGGCTCCACCCGGAGATTGCAGAAGTAGATCTGAGGCTTTTGAGCCCAGTGGGTTCATATTATAAATTGTGCTCCATTTCTCTACTTCCCCCTTAAAATAATTATTAAATGAGTTGTTTCCGATAATGTATTTGTCTGCTAAATATTTTGCTCCGTTTTGTAATAAATAATTATCAGACATACGTAGTGTTGTGAATAAATTTTCTATTACATCATTTAATAAGAGTGTATCTGTAGAGGATTTTAAATAAAAATAGTCAATGCCGTCCATCACCTCTTTCTCTGTTTTTAATCCGTTGAAAAAACTTGATAATAAGGTTGATAGTTCGCTGTTTCTGGCATCTGTTATTTCAATTAATTCTTTTAGGCTTTTGGTATTTAGATTACGCCCCTTAATATTTTTATATTTATCTATCAAGAACATTTGCGGGGTGGCAATAACATTATATAACACCTGAAAATTGGAGCTAAAATCCGGG